>JAQSDT010000775.1 GCA_029946075.1 bacterium
GCTGATCGTGCAGACGCCGCAATCATGATCGCGCCGGCCTGATCGCGACGCCTTGAACCCGGGATCTCTCCGGGCAGCCGGCGCTTGATGCGCGGGCAGAAGCGATCCACAGCCAGACCGATGTATTTTTCAACGTCATTTCAGGTGGATACCGGGATATCCACAAGCCGATTGACTCGTCTGTGCAAAACTAAATAGAGTCAAAATAGTAACTTTTCAGTACACCGATTAAAAGTTAGCGTTTCCCCATGGCTACAGAAAAAGCCGAAACCGACCGCGTACCCGTGACCCTGGCTCTCTCGACCATCACCTATCTCGAACGGCTGGTGAGACAGGGCACCCACGGCACCAGCGTTCCCGGCGTTGCAAGGACCCTGATCGAGGAAGGCATTCGGCTCGCCATCAAGGACGGGCTGCTTGCGATCCGCGACAACGGCAAGGCATCCTGACGGGAAACTGGCGCGGCGGTTCTCACAGAATGTGGAACCGACAACATGCTCACGACGATTCCGACCTGGACCACCGATCGCGTCGAACTCCTGAAGAGCCATTTTGAAGCGGGGCTCTCCTGCCGCGAGATTGCCGCTCATATCGGCGTCAGCCGCAACGCGGTGATCGGAAAACTCTCCCGCCTGCAACTGACGCGCGGTCCCGCCGGGGCCGAACCGCGCGCGAAGCGAGCCGCGAAAGAGCGCGGAACGAAATCCGTGCCGCGGCTCCAGCTACAGATGCTGCGCACCGTCTACGAAGACGCGCAGCCTATCCTGGAAGCGCCGATTGAAAGCGAGCATCGCTGTTCGCTGCTTGAGCTCGGCAACGCGCAATGCCGCTGGCCGATCAGCACGCCCGGCGCGGAAGACTTTTGCTTCTGCGGCAACACGGCCGCCGACGGCATGCCCTATTGCTCCGGGCATAGCCGCCTCGCCTACAAGCCTGGATCGCGCCAGCGCGTGGCGCGGAGGGCATAGCGTTTTCCCGCGACGAGACGTGGCGGTTCGCGGCAAGAAAACGCGTCACAGAAACAGAGCCTAGCCGAGCTTCCAGCCGACCTCTTCCGCAAAGCTGCGGAAGAACTCCGGCGTATAGGCCTTCTCCGGCGTCTTGCGCACGCGCTCGTCGAGCTTGTGGGCGTCTTCACCGACCAGGATGCGCCAGCGCTCTTCCTTGACACCGTCGAGGATGATCTTTGCGGCGGCCGCCGCCGTGGTCGGTGCCTCGTCGCGGAACGAGCGCGCGCGATCGAGCGCGATCTTCTGGATGTCGTCGTCGGACATCGCAGCGGTATCGATGCCCATGCCCTTCAGCCGCTGGCGCGCGCCGAGGACTTCATTGGCGCTCAACTGCTCGGATTCGGTGCCGCTCTGGATCTTGCGCGAATTGGAAACGATCGAGGTGCCGATATGGCCGGGCATCACGACCGAGCATTTGATGTGCGGCGCGTTGAGCGCAAGATCCGTCATCAAGGCTTCGGAAAATCCCTTCACCGCGAATTTCGCGGCGCTGTAGGCGGTGTGCGGCACGCCCATGCCGACGGTGGCCCAGAAGCCGTTGACACTGGACGTGTTGATGATATGCGCCTCGTCCGCCTTCATCATCAGCGGCAGGAAGGTGCGGACGCCGAGATAGACGCCGCCCCAGCAGATATTGAAGGTGCGCTCCCACTGCTCGCGCGTGTTGGTGAACAGACTGCCGCCGCCGCCGATGCCGGCATTGTTGAACAGCAGATGGATCTTGTCGGTCATCTGCTGCTCGATCAGCTCGTCGCGGAAGCGCTGCAGATGCGCTTCGAGCGAGACGTCGGCAACATGGGTGGTGACGCGCAGGCCCTGCGGCAGTTTTTCCGCCTCGCACAGCCGCTTGGTTTCGGCCATCGCCTCCATCGAGACGTCGCACATCGCGACATTGCAGCCCTCGGCGACGAGCTGGCGGGCGAGTTCGCGCCCCATGCCCGTGCCGCCCCCGGTGATCACGGCAAATTTCCCTGCAAAATCCTTCATGAGATCGCTTACCCCTGAGTTTCTGATTTGGGGCCCTCATGGGACCCGTGCATGGCAGGACAGTAACAGCTGTGCCCTGCCGGTAAAGCCGCGCGGCGCGAACTTACGGAGCAGCGTTTTCGCGCGACGGAATTACTCCGCCGCCTCGACGCGCCGGCAGCGCCGCAACATCCATGTCGCGCACGAGCTTGCCGCGGCGGATCGCATCGCGCGAGGAGTCAACGATGATGCCGGCGATCACGGGCGCAAGCCCCTTCGCGGCCTCCACCGTCTCCGCGATCAGGTCGCGAGATTCCTCGTGACGTCACGCTCCGGTTTGCGCCGCACGCGGTGCGACCAAAGACAACTGGAGATTGACAATACGATGATGGCGGAACGTAATGCTGCACCTTAACCATAGGGAGGGTGGTCATGATTGAATCTCTCGTCGTGTGGCTCATCATCGGCGCGATTGCAGGCTGGCTGGCCGGACAGATCGTAAAGGGCTACGGCTTTGGCTTGGTCGGCAACATCGTCGTCGGCATCGTCGGCGCCGTCATCGCCGGCTGGCTGTTGCCGATGATCGGACTTGTCATTGGCGGCGGCATCCTGGCGGCGATCATCAACGCGGTGATCGGCGCCGTAATCCTGCTGTTCGTTGTCGGCTTGGTCAGAAAGTAGCTGGTTTTAGCGGCCGCGCCACGCGGCGCGTGCCCTTGCGGCAACCGCTCAATAGTGAAGAAGCCGAACTTACATTGTGAGAAAAATGGTCGGAGCGAGAGGATTTGAACCTCCGACCCCTAGTCTCCCAGACTAGTGCGCTAACCGGGCTGCGCCACGCTCCGATGCCGTTCCATTAGCTGCGATCAAGGCCCGGCGCAAGGCACGCGATTGGCCGGAAAACGACCTGTAACCCGCGGCGAGCGGCGGATTCCGGCCCCGGGTGCTGCGCCTTTCGCCAAATGATCGAATTGAGGCGGATCAAATCGCTGTTGGCCTGGTTCCCCTAGTCAGGGACGGTGTCCACCACCGGCCTGCAACGAGAGGGAAATCGGGTGCATACGTTCTACTTCGACACCAAGGACGGGGTTCCCGTTCGCGACCGGACCGGGAAGCAGTTTCGGCTGAGCTCCGAAGCGATCGAGTACAGCAAGGTGCTGGCCGAGAGGATTCGAGCCGGACGCGCGGCAGAACCGGACCTCGTGATTGTCGTCATCGACGAGTCGGGCCACGAAGTGCACCGGCAGGCGGTGTATCCAGAAATTTCGCCGTGAACTTCAACCGGCCGGCGGGTGAAAGCCCGCCTGCCCTTCAACCATCCTTGAGCGCGGCGTCCAGCATCTGGCGGCAGGCGACGAGGTCCTGCAGTACCCGCTCGAGGCGTTCACGATCTGCGCCGCCGACCAGGCCTGCAGCCGGCCTCGCCTTGGGAAACGACGGCAGCAGCAGGCCGTCGTCATCGGTATCGACGAAGCGATAGTCGATTTCCTTTTCCTCGGTGTCGTAATCCTCGTCGTCGGTATCGACGGTCGGGGTCTCGCCCTCCTCGGGTTCCTGCAGGCTGAGACCGATCGCTTCTTCGACGGCGCCGAACGAGACCGCTGAGGTCTGGTCAGCGAGGCCCTGCACCGATTTGATGCCGTGCTCTTTCAGGATCCGCTGCACGCCGCGGATGGTGTAGCCCTCGCCGTACAGCAGGCGACGGATGCCCTTGAGCAAATCGACGTCGTCGGGGCGATAATACCGGCGCCCGCCACTTCGCTTCATCGGCTTGATCTGGGCGAACCGCGTCTCCCAAAACCTCAGCACATGCTGGGGGATGTCGAGTTCTTCCGCGACTTCGCTGATGGTACGGAACGCATCCGGCGCCTTGTCCAAAGGCTCGCTCCTCTCGACTCATCTGGTGGGTGAAGACGCGCGGCTACTGGACTTGCTTTTACTGGACCAAAGATCTCGACGGATGTCGTTCGGCCGGCGTTATCCGTCGGCCTATTACAGCAGCCCTATCAGTCAGCCTTGCCTTCACCGTTGGTGACGGCGTGACCGTTGATGCGCTGCTTCAGAATCGCAGAAGGCTTGAACACCATTACACGACGCGGCGAGATCGGCACTTCAGTACCCGTCTTCGGATTACGTCCGATCCGCTGACCCTTCTTGCGCACCATGAAGGAGCCGAACGACGACAGCTTCACCGTCTCGCCCTTCTCGAGGCAATCGGTGATCTCTTTCAAAACAAGCTCGACAAACGCGGACGATTCCGTTCGCGACAAGCCCACCTTCTGGTAGACCGCCTCGCACAGATCGACGCGTGTGACAGTTTTTCCGGTCCCGGTCATCGCCTGCCCCGCACTCTCGGCGAACAATTTATTCCCTGAAATTATGAGGTTAGCACGCGATGGTCAACAGCGACCATCATGCATGAGCATGAAACAACGCAACAAATTTGAATAGTGTTGCTGGTGTAACGCCTACCAGCGAACGAGCGCCGAGCCCCAGGTGAAGCCGCCGCCCATGGCTTCGAACAACACGAGGTCGCCCTTCTTCACCCGGCCGTCCTTCACCGCCACCGAAAGCGCCAGCGGAATGGAAGCAGCCGACGTGTTGCCGTGCAGGTCCACGGTCAGCACCACCTTCGGCGGTGCAATATGAAGCTTGTGCGCCGAAGCATCGATGATCCGCTTGTTGGCCTGGTGCGGAATGAACCAGTCGATGTCCTCGGCGGTCGCGCCGGTGGCGTTGAACGCATCGACGATCACGTCGGTGATCATGCCGACCGCGTGCTTGAACACTTCGCGGCCTTCCATCCGGAGATGGCCGACGGTCTGGGTGGTCGAGGGACCGCCATCGACGAACAGTTTCGACTTGTGGCGGCCGTCCGAGCGCAGATGCGTCGTCAGCACGCCACGATCCCCTGAAGTGCCCGGCTGATCCTGCGCCTCGAGCACGATCGCGCCGGCGCCGTCGCCGAACAACACGCAGGTGCCGCGGTCATTCCAGTCGAGAATCCGCGAGAAGGTCTCCGCGCCGATCACCAGCGCGCGCTTGTAGGCGCCGGCTTTGAGGAAATTGTCGGCGGTGGCGAGTGCAAACACGAAGCCGGAGCATACGGCCTGCAGATCGAAGGCGACGCCATGGTTGATGCCGAGCGCGTTCTGCACGGCGACCGCGGTTGCCGGAAACGTATTGTCCGGCGTCGAGGTCGCCAGCACGATCAGGTCGATCGCCTGGGCGTCGATCCCTGCATGTTCGAGGGCGGCGCGCGCGGCGTTGATCGCCAAATGCGAGGTGAACTCCCCTTCGGCGGCGATGTGGCGCTGCCGGATACCGGTACGCTGCACGATCCACTCGTCCGAAGTGTCGAGCCGATTGGCCAGCTCGGCATTGGTCAGTACCTTCTGCGGCAGATAGGAGCCGCAGCCCAGTACGACCGAACGTTTCGAAGTCACGAGACAACCTCCTGCGCGGTCTGCGCCTGTGCCAGCGCACTGCCGTCGCCATTGAGCATCTGATTGATCTTGGTAAGGAGATCGCAGCGGACCGTTTCATAGCCAACATCGACTGCGTAGGCAAAGCCTTCCGCGCTGATTCCGCCATGGCTCTTGACCACCACGCCCTTGAGGCCGAGCAGCACACCGCCATTGGATTTGTTGGGGTCGAGCTTGTCGCGCAGCGCCTTGAAGGCACTGCGGGCGAACAGGTAGCCGATCCGCGACATCCAGCTGCTGGCCATGGCCTGGCGCAGAAAATCCGCCATCTGGCGCGCAGTCCCCTCGGCGGCCTTCAGGGCGATGTTGCCGCTGAAGCCTTCCGACACGATCACGTCGGCCGCGCCACCACCAATGCCGTCCCCTTCGACGAAGCCGATATAGTCGAGGTCCGGCAGGTTCATCGCACGCAGCTGTTCCGACGCCTTTCGGATTTCCTCGCCGCCCTTGACCTCCTCGACGCCGATATTGAGCAGGCCGACGGTCGGACGCTTGAGGCCGAACAGCACGCTCGCCATTGCGCTGCCCATCACCGCCAGCGACACCAGATGGTGCGCATCACCGCCGATGCTGGCGCCGAGATCGAGCACGACGGACTGCCCCCGCGCCGTCGGCCACACGCCGGCAATCGCCGGGCGATCGATGCCGGGCATGGTGTGCAGGTGGAAGCGCGCCATCGCCATCAGCGCGCCGGTGTTGCCGGCGGACACCGCGACATGGGCCTCGCCATGCTTGACGGCGTCGATCGCCATCCACATCGACGACGTCTTGCGGCCGCGGCGCAGCGCCTGGCTCGGCTTGTCGTGCATGCTGACGGTGACATCGGTATGGACGACGCGCGAAGCTGCCTTCAGCGCCGGAAATTTGGCGAGTTGCTCGTCGATCAGCTTGCTGTCGCCGTAGAGCAGAAATTCGGTGTCGGGGTGCCGCTTCAATGCGATGGCGGCGCCGGGAATGACGACCGATGCGCCGACATCGCCGCCCATGGCGTCAAGCGCGATTCGAACCTTTTGAGGCATGAACGTCCCGGAAACCTGATCTTTTGCGGCCCCCGTAGAGCCGGCCGCACACTGGAAAGGCACCGCCAAAGCAGCACTCGGCAAAGCGCGACGCCGCGCCTCCGCCGGGCCGCGACAATAGCGTGTCCCCGTCCCGACACAACCTCTTGACCGGCCTCTTTTGCCAAACCAGACGAAGCGGCCCAGAATCAGTAATTCAAATTATGTTGATACTATTCAACACGTTACGTCGATTTCCTAGTGATGCATCGCAGCCACCTCAACCGGAATTCGACCTTCCGGTCCACTTTGGCTTCCGCTCACTTGCCTTTGGGCTTCCGGGCACGGGGCTTTTTCGGCTCGACCTTCAGCGCCTTCAGCGCCGCGAACGGGTGGTCTTCCGGATCGGCGGCCTCCACGACCGGCTCGAATACGGCATCCGGTTTGCGCGGATAGGGATCGACCGCAAGGTACAGTGCGTCGGTGGCGACCCTGCCGAGGTCGATAATGCCGTTCTCGATCGGCTCCGGCGGATCCGGTGTGTCCTCGTCGCTTTCCTCGGCCTCATCGACCAGCGCGGCCATTTCAGGCATCTGCTCCGGCGGCACAAAGGTCAGATCGATTGGCTCGTCGATGTCGTTCTCGATGTCCTCCAGCGTCACCACGCAGGTCTGGCCGATCCGGGCCCGGACCTGCCCGGTGACATGGAAGCGGCCACCCCTGACAGGGGTAACGTCGAACGACGCGTTCGCCGAGAGAACATCGCGCAGGCCACCGACATCGGCGATCGCCGCGCGGATCGCCGCATCGGCCGTAAGGTCGCGATGCAGCCCGGTATCGGGGATCTGCACGACCGCGATCGGGACGCGCCACGGATCGGGCTTCTCGGTCATCGCCGTCTTGCTCATGGCTGGGCGCCCATTCTGTCAGGCAAAGGAAGCTTGCCCGAACCGCTCATCAGCGTTGCCTCGTCGAGGCCATCGAGCGCGGTCATGGCGGCCTCGGTATAGGCTGCCAGCCCACGCGCCTCATCGATGTTCTCGCCGCTCAGGATATTCTTGCACAGCGCCTGCGCCAGTGCCTCGCGGCCCTCGGTGAGCGCCATGTCGTAGGCCGCCGTCCGACCGTAGAAGGCCTCGCCGAAGGCCTGCATGCGCTTGGGCACCGTGAGGTCGCCGACACCCATTTCCCGCAGATTATCGTCCATATCCTGGCAAAAATGGTCGAACAGCGCCTGCGACAGCGCCGCCCCCTCTTTGGCAGGTTTCAGGCGCCGCAGCACCAGCCACAAATGCAGCAGAAGCAGGTCAAAACGGCCGTTAACCGTGTCCGGCACCGCCAGGTCCCGATAAAATGACGGTTCTCGCGCCTGCGTCACGATCATGCCATAGATGGCTTCAATGGTGCCGCCTTGGGGCGTCCGGGGTTTCCTGAAGTGATTGAACGGCCAAAGCATTGTGGGTTCCGGAAGCGGAGCCTCCCGGCCCGCGCATGTTGCAATCCTGCGTGCTGCCCGGTACGTCAACGCACCGCGCGATGCAAGAGGACGGGCGAGTTCCCGGCATGACCGATATGAGCCACTCAAGCGCCAGCGTGTCCTCGCCGCGCCGCCCGAACGCGCGATGGCGCGGTTTTCGCGTGGCGGCAACCGTGGCCCTGGTCTGCGCGGCCCTCGCCGGCTGCACCGGTGAGCAGTTCCAGAAGGGCTATATCCTGCCGCCCAACGCGCTGGAGCAGATCCCGATCGGCGCCAGCCAGGACCAGGTGCTGATCGTGATGGGAACGCCCTCCACGGTCGCCACCCTGAGCGGTGAGGTGTTCTACTACATCTCGCAGCGCTCGGAGCGCAAAGTCGCGTTCATGAACCAGCAGGTCGTCGATCAGCGCGTGATTGCGATCTATTTCGACAAGAATCGCCAGGTGCAGCGGCTGGCCAATTACGGGCTGCAGGACGGCCGGATCTTCGACTTCATCAGCCGCACCACGCCGACCTCGGGCCAGGAGCTCAGCTACCTGACGCCGCTCTTCAAGCTGCTGAGCTTTAACTAGCCCATTTTTTTGACGCGCTTTCTTCACGCGAACCGATTCCCGCTTCGCTCGAAAACGCGATGTCAGTTCCACGTCGCGGAAATCCTGCGCCAAGTCGTCCGCTTGCCCTGCGGTCGCGGGCTGCCTACGGTCCCTGCAAACAATCACCAAGCAGGGAGTGAATCTGTGTCCAGCAAGTCCGTATCTCGCCGCCGCGTTCTGACCGGCGCCGCAGCCATTTCGGCCGCGACCATCCTGCCGCGTTCGAGCCTCGGCGCCGACTGGCGCCCGACCGAGACGGTCAAGATCATCGTGCCGGCGGCGGCCGGCGGCGCGACCGACGTGATGGGGCGGTTGCTGGCAGCACATCTGCAGACCGCATGGGGGCAGTCGGCGGTCGTCGAGAACCGTTCAGGCGGCGGCGGCACGATCGGAGCAGCCGAAGTCGTGCGGGGCAAACCGGATGGCCATCTCATCATGATCGGCAATCCCGGCCCGAACGCGATCGCCTACAGCATCTTCCGCAACATGACCTACAAGGCCGACCAGTTGCTGCCGGTCAGCAACATGATCCGCATTCCCAACATCGTGTCGGCGCATCCCTCGACGGGCATCAAGACGATCCCGGAACTGATCGCCTACATCAAGGCCAATCCGGACAAGCTGACCTACGCCTCGTCGGGCGTCGGCCAGAGCCCTCACCTCACCGGCGCCTGGTTCCTGCAACTTACCAGCCTGAAGATGGTGCACGTACCGTTCCGCGGCGCGGGTCCGGCGCTGCAGGCGGCGCTGGCGGGCGATATCCAGATCCTGTTCGACAACCTCTACCCGTCGCTGCCGCAGACCCAGGACGGCAAGCTCAACGCGCTCTGCGTCACCACACCCGAACGCAGCGCGCTGGCGCCGAACGTGCCGACCATGCGCGAGAGCTCGCCGGAGCTTTCGAAGTTCGACGTCTCGTCCTGGTTCGGCGTGTTCCTGCCGAAGGCCGCACCGGCCCCCGTCGTCGAGGCGCTGAACAGGGAGATCAAGGCGCTGCTGGCGCGCGACGACATCAAGAGCACCATCGGCAAGATGGGCGCCACCGCCGACTGGAGCTCGCCGCAGCAATTCTCCGATTTCGTGGCTGCGGAAACCACCAAGTTCGCCGGCATCATCAAGCAGGAAGGCCTGCAGATGGACGCGAACTGAGGGCCTCTCGCCCCGGTCAGGATGATTTGTTGATCTTCTTGACCTTGGCGTCGGTGGCTTCGATCGACATCGCCAGCTCCAGGATCGCCTTCGAGAGCAGTTCGGCGGCCTCTTTCTGATCCTGGGATTTGGCGGCGCGCAGTGCGTAATTGCGGGCGGATGACAGCGACATCGAGTGACCTCCTTGTTGTCCGCCGGTCGTCGGCAGAACGTCTGAACCAGCGGCTGGGTGGCCAACCCACCCTCGCAGAATCAAAAACCCCGCGGCTCACACCGCGGGGTTTTCGTTGATCGGTTGATCGCAGCCTAGTGAGCCAGGATCGCCAGCAGCAGCAGCGCCACGATGTTGGTGATCTTGATCATCGGGTTGACGGCGGGACCCGCCGTATCCTTGTAGGGATCGCCGACGGTGTCACCGGTCACGGCCGCCTTGTGGGCGTCGGAGCCCTTGCCGCCGAAGTGACCGTCCTCGATGTACTTCTTGGCGTTGTCCCAGGCGCCGCCGCCCGAGGTCATCGAGATCGCGACGAACAGACCGGTCACGATCACGCCGAGCAGCATGGCGCCGACGGCCGAGAACGCCGCCGACTTGCCGGCCGCACCGCCGCCCGCGATCGCGTAGATCACGAAGTAGACGAAGATCGGCGACAGCACAGGCAGCAGCGACGGAATGATCATTTCCTTGATCGCCGCCTTGGTCAGCAGGTCGACCGCCTTGCCGTAATCCGGCTTGTCGGTGCCCTGCATGATGCCCGGCTTTTCGCGGAACTGACGGCGCACTTCCTCGACGATCGCGCCGGCGGCACGACCGACCGCGGTCATGCCCATCGCGCCGAACAGGTACGGCAGCAGGCCGCCGAACAGCAGGCCGACCACGACGTAGGGGTTGTTCAGCGAGAAGTCCGGGGCGACGCCCTGGAAGTACGGATGCTTGGCAGCGTTCGCAACGAAGTACTTAAGGTCTTCATTGTAGGCCGCGAACAGCACCAGCGCGCCGAGACCGGCCGAGCCGATCGCGTAGCCCTTGGTGACTGCCTTGGTGGTGTTGCCGACCGCGTCGAGCGCGTCGGTCGACTTGCGGACTTCCTTCGGCAGGCCGGCCATTTCGGCAATGCCGCCGGCGTTGTCGGTGACCGGACCGAAGGCGTCCAGCGCCACGATCATGCCGGCCAGCGCCAGCATCGTGGTGGTGGCAATCGCGATGCCGAACAGGCCGGCAAGGCTGTAGGTGACGAGGATGCCGGCGATGATGACGATCG
>JAQSDT010000776.1 GCA_029946075.1 bacterium
ACCGCACGTCGGTCACCGCGCGCGAATGGGGCGCCTACCCCATCATCAAATTCCCCGAAGTGCCCAAGATCGACGTGCTGATGCTGCCGCGACAAGACCAGCCGCCGCTTGGGGTCGGCGAGTCAGCCTCCGTGCCCAGTGCAGCGGCGATTGCCAACGCGATCTTCGATGCGACCGGCGTGCGCTTTCGCGAGTTGCCATTCACGCCGGAGCGGATCTTGCGGGGGCTGCACGGCGAGCAACCACCGACTCCCGCAGCTTTGCCGCAGCCAGCTTCTGTACCGCAGCCTGACGTGAACCGATGGCGCAATCCGTTCGCCGGCCGGCGCGGCATGCTCGCAACCGCCGCAGCACTCTGCGCCGCCGCGATCGGCATCGGCGCGGCCGTGCTGCCGTGGCGCGCCATCGCGCCGATCGCGCGGCCGGATGCGTCCGTCTATTCGGCCGCGACCATCGCCCGCGGCCGGCAACTCGCCGCGCTCGGCGATTGCGCGGTGTGCCACACATCGGTGAACGGCATTCTCAATGCCGGCGGCCGGCCGCTGGAAACGCCGTTCGGCACGATCTACTCAACCAACATCACCCCCGATGTCGACACCGGCATCGGCGCATGGTCCTACCCCGCCTTCGAACGCGCGATGCGCGAGGGTATCCATCGCGACGGCCGGCATCTGTATCCGGCATTTCCGTACACGCATTTCGCCAAAACCGCAGACGCCGACATGCAGGCGCTCTACGCCTGGCTGATGGCGCAGTCGCCGGTGCGGACGGAAACGCCGAGCAATACGCTCGCCTTCCCGTTCAATTTGCGCCCGCTGATGGCCGGATGGAACGCGCTGTTCCACACGCCGTCCACGTTCCGGCCCGATCCGGCGAAATCCGAGATCTGGAATCGCGGCGCCTATCTGGTCGAAGGGCTCGGCCATTGCGGCGCCTGCCATTCGCCGCGCAATGGGCTCGGTGCGGAAGTGACGAGCGCTCACCGCGCCGGCGGGTTCGCCGACGGCTGGGAAGCCCCTGCCCTGACGTCGCTGTCGCGCGCGCCGATTCCCTGGAGCGAGGACGAACTGTTCGCCTATTTGCGCACCGGCGAGTCCCGCCTTCATGGCGTCGCCGCGGGGCCGATGGCGCCCGTCGTGAAGGAACTGGCAGCGCTGCCGGATTCCGATATCCGCGCCATGGCGGTCTATCTCGGCTCGTTCAACGACAGGGCAATCGACAAGCCGGCGCAGGAAGCCCTCGCCGCCAGGCTCGAAGCCTCGACCGCCACGCGCAATCTGGCGGCCTCCAGCGTGGGTGCCCGGCTCTATCAGGGCGCCTGCGCGGTCTGCCACGAGGTCGGCGGCGCGCCGATGTTCGGCAGCCGCCCCTCGCTGGCGCTGAACAGCAATCTGCACAGCGCGGTTCCCGACAATCTGATCCAGATCATCCTGCACGGCATCAAAACGCCTGCGGTGACCGATCTCGGCTATATGCCCGCCTTCAAGGACAGCCTGACCGATGGCCAGGTCGCCGACCTCGCCTCCTATCTGCGGCGCCAGTTTGCCCCCAACCAGCCCGCTTGGGCCGACATTCAGGCCACGGTCGGTCGTATCCGGCTGGAAACGGCCCGCTGACCTGTCCAAAACCCACTGGTTGGGCGGCTTCCGGCACGGTAAAGTTCCGCCATGGCAGTGACCGATATTGCATCCCGAACCTACAATCATGGCTGGCGGCTCGATCCGATCGTGCGCAGCCTGCTGGACACGGATTTCTACAAGCTGCTGATGCAGCAGATGATCCGCGACCTCTATCCGGATCAGCGCGTCACCTTTTCGGTGATCAACCGCTCCAGGCATGTCCGCCTCGGCGAGATCATCGACGAGGGCGAGTTGCGCGCGCAGCTCGACCATGCGCGGACCATTCGCTTCACCAAGAAGGAACTGATCTGGCTCGCCGGTAACACGTTCTACGGCAAGACCCAGATGTTCTCGCCGGATTTCATCCACTGGCTCGCCAATTTCCGCCTGCCCGAATACGAGCTGCACAAGGTCGACGGTCAGTACGAACTGCACTTCCACGGGCCGTGGACCCACACCACGATGTGGGAAATCCCCGCGCTCGCGATCATGAACGAGCTGCGCTCGCGGCAGGCGACCAAGGGTCAGGGCCGTTTCGTGCTCGACGTGCTCTATGCCCGCGCCAAGGCCAAGCTGTGGTCCAAGGTCGAACGGCTGCGCAAGCTCGAAGGCTTGCGCCTGTCGGATTTCGGCACCCGCCGCCGCCACGGCCATTTGTGGCAGCGCTGGTGCGTCGAGGCGGTCAAGGAAGGGCTGGGCTCGTCCTTCACCGGCACCTCAAACGTGCTGCTCGCGATGGACAACGATCTCGAAGCGATCGGCACCAACGCGCATGAATTGCCGATGGTCGCCGCGGCCCTCGCCAAATCCGACGAGGAGTTGCGCTGGGCGCCCTACCGTATTCTCGATCAATGGCGCCATACCTATGGCGGCAACCTCCTGATCGCCCTGCCCGACGCCTTCGGCACCAAACCGTTTCTGCGCGACGCGCCGGACTGGGTCGCCGACTGGACGGGCTTCCGCCCCGACAGCGCGCCGCCGATCACGGCCGGCGAGGACATCATCAAATGGTGGAAGCAGAAGGGCCGCGATCCCCGCGAGAAGCTGCTGGTGTTCTCCGACGGCATGGATGTTTCCTCGATCGAGGAAACCTATCGCCACTTCGCCGGCCGCGTTCGTATCTCGTTCGGCTGGGGCACCAACCTCACCAACGATTTCGTCGGCTGCGCGCCGGATGGTTCGGCCGATCTCGATCCGATCTCGCTGGTCTGCAAGGTGACATCGGTCGACGGACAGCCGGCGGTGAAGCTGTCGGATAATCCCGAGAAGGCCACCGGCAGTCCGGCCGAGGTCGAACGTTATCTGCGCGTGTTCGGCAATGCCGGCCGCGTCCGCACGCCCGTGCACGTCTGAAGCCACAGATTCTTTGTTTTGACGCGTTTTCTTGACGCGAACCGGATTCACTTCGCTTGAAAGCGCTATAGTTCCCAGCCACCGACCTAGTTGACGAGATCAGCATGCCCGCACCCAAGCCGCCTGCCTTCGAAACCCTGAGCCTGCACGCCGGCCAGCGTCCCGATCCTGCCACCGGCGCCCGCGCGGTTCCGATCTATCAGACCACGTCCTACGTGTTCCAGGATTCCGATCACGCCGCGGCGCTGTTCAACCTGGAACGCGCCGGCCACATCTACACCCGCATTTCCAATCCGACGACGGCGGTGCTCGAGGAGCGATTGTCTGCACTCGAAGCCGGTGTCGGCGCGATCTGCACGGCGAGCGGCATGGCGGCGCTGCACCTCGCCATCGCCACGATTCTCAACGCCGGCGACCACATCGTCGCCTCGTCCTCACTCTATGGCGGTACCATCAACCTGCTGGCGCATACGCTGCCGCGCTTCGGCATCACCACCACCTTCGTGAAACCCCGTGCGCTCGACGAGTTCCGCGCGGCGATCAGGCCGAATACGCGGCTTGTGATCGGCGAGACCATCGGCAATCCCGGGCTCGAGGTGATGGACATCCCGGCGGTGGCGCAGATCGCCCATGACGCGAAAATTCCGCTGCTGATCGACAATACCTTTGCGACGCCGTTCCTGAGCCGGCCGATCGAGCTCGGCGCCGATCTCGTGATGAACTCGGCGACCAAATGGATCGGCGGCCATGGCATCGCGATCGGCGGCGTCATCGTCGACGGCGGAAGGTTCGACTGGCATGCTTCGGGCAAATTCCCGCAGCTCACCGAGCCCTATGCCGGCTATCACGGCATCGTCTTCGACGAGCAGTTCGGCCAGGCCGCCTTTATCATGCGTGCACGCACCGAAGGCCTGCGCGATTTCGGCGCGTGCCTGTCGCCGACCAATGCGTTCCAGCTGTTGCAGGGCGTCGAGACGCTGGGCGTTCGCATGGAACGCCATGTGAGCAATACGCTCGCGGTGCTGCAGGCGCTCAGCGCCAACAAGGCCGTGGACTGGGTGCTGCATCCGGCACTCGAAAGCCATCCCGACCATGAACTCGCCAAGCGGCTGCTGCCGCGCGGCGCCGGATCGATCGTCTCGTTCGGCATCAAGGGCGGCCGCACCGCCGGCAAGAAGTTCATCGAGTCGCTTCGGATGATCAGCCACCTCGCCAATGTCGGCGACGCCAAGACGCTGGTGATTCACCCTGCCAGCACCACACATCAGCAGATGGATGCCGCGCAGCTCAAGGCCGCCGGGATCGGCGAGGAACTGGTGCGGCTGTCGGTCGGTATCGAAACCGTCTCCGACATCATCGATGATCTCGGCCAGGCGCTCCGCGCATCGCAGAAGGTTTGAACCATGCAGCTCTCCGTCAACGGCATTGATACCTTCGTTGCAACCGGCGGCCGCCCGTTCGATGCATCCCTGCCCGCCGTGGTGATGCTGCACGGCGCGGGCTTCGATCATTCGACCTGGGCGCTGCACAGCCGCTGGTTCGCGCATCACGGCTATTCCGTGCTGGCGCCCGATTTGCCCGGCCACGGCCGCTCTTCAGGTAGCCCGCTGCCGACCATTGCCGACATGGCCGACTGGACCGCAGCGCTGATCACGGCTGCCGGCGCCCCGAAGGCGAAGCTGGTCGGCCACTCGATGGGATCGCTGATCGCACTGGAGACGTCGGCAAGGCATCCCGACAAGGTTTCCGGCCTCGGCCTGATCGGCACCGCGGCGACGATGACGGTCGGACCGGATCTGTTGAAGGCCGCCGAAGCCAACAGTCCCGATGCCATCGACATGGTTTCGATCTGGGGCCTCGGCTTCAAGGCCGAACTCGGCGGCAGCCTCGCGCCGGGCCTCTGGATGCACCAGGGCGCGCAGCGCGTGCTGCAGCTAACGCGGCCCGGCGTGCTCTACAACGACCTCAACGCCTGCAATGCGTATCAGGGTGCGCTCGCCGCCGCGGCGCAGGTCAAGGTGCCGACGACGTTCATTCTCGGCGAACGCGACATGATGACACCAGCCAAGGCCGGCAAGACGCTGGCCGCCGCGACGCCGAACGCGCGTACGGTGGTCGTTCCCGGCGCCGGGCACATGATCATGTCCGAGGCGCCGGACGAATTGCTGGCGGCGTTGCAGTTGTTCTTCTTCCTTCTCCCCTTGTGGGAGAAGGTGGCATAGGCGGCCTACGGCCGCCGTCTCTTGGAACGACGATGCTACGCATCGTCTATGGCGCCGGATGAGGGGTATGCATCCGCGGAGACATACCCCTCACCCGTCTCAATCGCGCTTCGCACGATTGATCCACCCTCTCCCACAAGGGGAGAGGGGAAGAGAGGCTACCGCCGCAGCCCTCCCGCCCTTTGCTTCACCGGATCGAGCAACGACCAGTCGCCTTCCGGCAGCACATACCCCTTGGGGAACGGCGCGCGCAGCTCCAGCCCGAGCGAGCGCAGCACACGGTCGTCGCGGTAATAGCATTGCAGCACGACGCGAACGAGCGTCGCCGCGGCAGCGCCGCCATTGGCTCGGAATTCCTGCGCGACTGCATCGCGCCGTGCGGCATCGAGCGAGGCGAGCGGCTTACCGGCGAGGCGCGCGAGATGGTCGAGCGCCTGGAGCATCGAAGCCGTGTCGCGGCCGAGCGTTGCCAGCATGTCGGCCTGGACGGCGGGATCGTCGGCGCCGGGCACCTTGTACTCGTCACTGGCGGGTACGATCATCGCGGCGATGGTGCGCAGATCGTCGCGCTGGGCCGGGGTCAGTTGATTTGCTGCGGACATCGGGTTCTCAATCGAAGAGGTTGGCGAGGCGTTGCTTCATCTGGTCGGCGATATAGAGCGCAAGCGCCTGGATCGTCGACGTCGGGTTCACGCCGCCTGACGTGACGAAGATGCTGCCGTCAACGATGAAGAGGTTCTTCACGTCGTGCGAGCGGCCCCATTCGTTGACCACGGAGCGCGCGGGATCGGTGCCCATCCGCGCCGTACCGAGCAGATGCCAGCCGCCCCACGGAATCGGATCGTTGAAGCAGATGTCGGTCGCCCCGGCGGCTTCGAGGATTTCGCGGCCGCGCGCAAGGCCATGGTCCATCATCTTCCGGCTGTTGGCGCTGATCGTGTAGTCGATCTTCGGCGCCGGAATGCCGTGGCCGTCCTTCAGCACCGGATCGAGCGTGACACGATTGTGTTCTTCCGGAAGATCCTCGCAGATCGCCGACACCGCGAGGCGATGGCCGTTCAGCTTGCGGAACACGCGGTGATGATCCGCGCCCCACGGCAAAATGCCCTTCTGCTCGCTGGCGACGGCTTCGAATACCGGGCCGGCGCCGCGGCCGAACTGGATGCCGTAGCCGCGGACGAAGCCGCGCGACAGATCCGTGTCGTAGAACTCCTTGCTCCACAGACAGGTCGGCGGCGCGCGGTTCGAGTCGGTCGGCTCCTTCACGAAACCGTAGATCTGCGCGTAGGGGTGGAACATCAGGTTCTTGCCGACGAGACCGGACGAATTGGCAAGACCGTCCGGAAAGCGGTTCGACTTCGAGTTCAGCAGCAGCCGCGGCGTGCCGACACCGTTGCAGGCGATGATGACGACCTCGGCCGGCTGGAACTGCTCGACGCCGTCCTTGTCGTAATAGACGACGCCCGAGGCCATGCCGTCCTCGTTGGTCAGGATTTCGCGGACACGGCAGTGAGTTCGCAGTTCGACGCCGGCGCGGATCGCGTGCGGCCAATAGGTAATGTCGGTCGATGCCTTGGCGCCCTGCGCGCAGGCCGGCGTGCAATGGCCGAGATTGATGCAGCGCGCCCGGCCCTCGTAGTCCATTGTCGCAACCGTCGTATCGGACGGCCACCAGTGCCAGCCGAGCTTGTTCATGGCACTGCCGATCAGCGGGCCGGACAATCCGAGCGGCTGCGCCGGCATCGGCGGGTGCGTCAGCGGCGACAGGGGGTCGCCGGACATGCCGGACACGCCCATCATCCGGTCGTTCTCCTCGAAGAACGGCGTCAGCGCGTCGTAGTCGATCGGCCAGTCATCGGCGACACCGTCGAGCGTCTTCACCTTGAAGTCGCTCGGATGCAGCCGAGGCCAGTGCGCCGTGTACATGACCGTCGAGCCGCCGACGGCATTGAAGTTGACGACCTTGATCGGCGAATTGTCGTCGTTGATCGGGTAATCTTCGGGCCGGCGGCGGATGTTCGGGCTGGTCGCCCAGTCGCCATAGAACTGCGCCTCCCAGTCGCGTCCGGTACTCGGATAATCCGACTGGTTCATCCAGCCGCCCTGATCGAGACAGAGGATATGCATCTTGGTATCGGCAAGACTCCACGCCACCGCCGCGCCTGAGGCGCCGGCGCCAATGATGAGGACGTCGACGGATTCGTTCTTCTTCATTCCAGGTCCTTCAATCCCCTCTTGCCGTCGTACCGGGGCATCGCGCAGCGATGAACCCGGAACCTCGAGATTCCGGGTTCGATGCTTCGCATCGCCCCGGAATGACGGTGACTAGTTCACAATCCTCACCGGCAGCGTGCGGATGCCGCGGATGAAATTCGAATAGAGTCGCTGCGGCCGGCCGACCATCTCAAAACGGAGGTCCCTTGCCAACACTTCTTCCCAGAGAATGCGGATCTGCTGTTCGGCGAGACGGTCGCCGACGCAGCGGTGGATGCCGGCGCCGAACGCGAGATGCTGGCGCGGCTTGGCGCGATCGATGATGAATTCATCCGCGCGGTCGATCTTGCTCTCGTCGCGGTTGCCGGAGATGTACCACATCACGACCTTGTCGCCCCTGGCGATCCTGCGCCCGGCGAGTTCGACGTCGTTGCGCGCGGTGCGGCGCATGTGCAGCACCGGCGTGTGGTAGCGGATGGTTTCCGACACGAGATTGGGGATCAATTCCCGACGCGACCGCAGCAGTTCGAACTGCTCGGGGTTGTCGACCAGCGCCATCAACCCGCCGCTCATCGAATTGCGCGTGGTGTCGTTGCCGCCGACGATCAGCAGCGCAATCGTGCCGATAAACTCGCGCGCCTGCAGATTTCGCGTCGCTTCCGAGTGCGACAGCATCGAGATCAAATCGAAGGTCGGTGCCGCCGCGGCGCGCGCGTCCCACAATTTGCGGAAATACTCGCCCATCTTGGTCAGTTCGGCGACGCGTTCACCCTGCGAATGCACCACCGCATCGGGCGAATCGACGTTGGCGATGGCCACATCCGACCACCAGGTCAGCTTCATGCGATCTTCCCAGGGAAAATCGAACAGGGTCGCCAGCATCATGTTGGTGAGCACGGTCGAGACCCGCTCGGCCCAATCGAACGTCTGGCCCCGCGGCAACGCATCCAGCACATCCGACGTACGCTTGCGGATCAGCGGCTCGAAATTGGCGAGATGGGACGGCGCGACAATGGGCGCGACGGTACGCCGATGCGCGGTGTGTCCCGGCGGGTCCATCCGGATGAAATTGGCGAACTCCTGCCCCAGCGGCTGATCCGTGATCTGGATGCCGCCGAACTCCGAGCTCGACGAATAATTCTCGTGATCGAGTTCGACCGTGAAAATATCGTCGTAGCGCGTTACCGACCAGTACGGCCCGAACGGCGAACTTTCGCAATAATGCACGGGATCGTCGCGGCGGAGCTGCTCGAACAACGGTCGCCAGGTGTCATCCTGATAGAGGTGGGGATCGCTGACGTCGATCGAGGCCAGCTTGCGCAGCGCCTGGGCCATGATGTCCCTCCCCTTTTTCCGTCGCCGCTTGCCGGGCGCTCCCGATGGGGACGATAGGGGCAGATGCGGCCATGAGTAAAGCCGCGAGGGGTCACCCGGCTGCAAACCTGCAACCCTGCCACGCGTCCACGCGGGGTTTGTCCACCGGCGCCATCGCGGGTAACTTTGGCGGCAAGGACAGCAATGGGAGCGACACCGATTCCGGACTTTGACGCGATCATCATCGGCGCCGGCCTTTCCGGCATGTACCAGTTGTACCGGCTGCGCGAGCAAGGCTTGCGGGTGCGCGTGTTCGAGGCGGGCACCAATGTCGGCGGTACCTGGTACTGGAACCGCTATCCCGGCGCACGCTTTGACTCCGAGAGTTACTCCTACGGCTATTCCTTCTCCAAGGAGCTGCTGCAGGAATGGGACTGGTCCGAGCATTTTGCGGGCCAGCCGGAAACGCTCCGCTACTGCAACTTCGTGGCCGACAAGTTCGACCTGCGGCGGGACATCCAGTTCGAAAGCCGGGTGAAGGCGGCCGTCTACGACGACAATTCCCCGAGCTGGAGCGTCACGCTGGAGGATGGCAGCAGCTTCACTTGCCGATTCCTGATCACGGCGATCGGGCCGCTCTCGACGCCCACCCTGCCCCGGGTCGAAGGCCTTGACGCCTTCAAGGGCGCTTCGTTCCATACCGCGCGATGGCCCAAGGAGCCGGTAGACTTCACCGGCAAGCGCGTCGCCGTCATCGGCACCGGCGCGACCGGCATCCAGACGATTCAGACCATCGCCGGCCAGGTCGGGCATCTGACCGTGTTCCAGCGCACGGCGAACTGGGCCGCGCCGTTGCACAACGGCAAGATCGACGCGGAGACGCAGGCCAAAATCAAGGCCAGCTACCCCGAAATCTTCGCTCGCTGCCGCGAGACGTTTGCCTGCTTCATTCATACGACCGACCCGCGCGGCGCGTTCGAGGTCTCGGACGAGGAACGCGAGGCGAACTACGAGCGGCTCTACGGCGAGCGCGGCTTCGGCATCTGGATCGGCAATTTCAATGACATCCTGATCGACAAGAAGGCCAACGCGACGATCTCCGATTTCGTCGCGCGCAAGATTCGCCAGCGGGTGAAAAACCGGGCCGTCGCCGAGAAGCTGATCCCCGGGAATCACGGCTTCGGTACGCGCCGGCTGCCGCTCGAGACCTTCTATTACGAGGTCTACAACCAGGACAATGTCGAGCTGGTCGACATCAAGGAAACGCCGATCGAGCGGCTCACGGCCAAAGGTATCAAGACCAGCGACAAGGAATACGAGTTCGACATCATCATCTATGCGACCGGCTTCGACGCCATCACCGGCAGCTTCGACAAGATCGACTTCCGCGGCACCGGCGGCGTGCGGCTGAAGGACAAGTGGAAGACCGGGCCAGAAACCTATCTCGGTATCATGGTGCACGAATTCCCGAACATGCTGATGCTGATGGGCCCGCACACCGCGCTCGGCAATATCCCGCGCAGCATCGAATACAGCGTGGACTGGGTGACCGGGCTGATTTCGTTTGCGACGGAGAAAAAACTGACGCGGCTGGAGGCGACGCCGGATGGCGTGAAATCCTGGACCGACCACGTCAGGACGCTCGGCGAAGGCATGCTGTCCAACGAGGTCGATTCCTGGATGACCGGGATCAATTCCAACGTCGAAGGCAAGCAGACGCGTATCGTCGCGCGTTACAGCGGCAGCGCGCCGGCCTATCGCGCACGGTGCGACGAGGTGGCGGCGAAGGGGTATGTCGAGTTGCGGCTGGGGTAGCGACAAGAATTAGCTCGTTAGACATTGTCGTCCCGGCGAACGCCGGGACCCATACGCCGCGGCGGTTCTGATTGGAAAAGACAAGTCACGGCGATCTCGCAAAACAACCATGGCCGGTGGTTATGGGTCCCGGCTCAAGGCCGGGACGACGGTGGATATAGTTTCGCGTTCTCGCGACATGAATGCCCGAGGCTTGTCCGTTCGTTTGCCCCCGGAAATCCGAGGGCGCAGGGAAGACCGGGTGCGCGCTGCACCCGAGGTCTCGCATGCGGTTGCACACAAATGGTATGCTGCACGCGAGCATACAGGTTCAGCGGAGAGCATCCGGCCTTCCCTGCGCAATGGTTTTACGGC
>JAQSDT010000777.1 GCA_029946075.1 bacterium
ACTGCGAATCCATATCGCGACAATCCCTTCGCCTGATCCTGCGTTGATATCATGGAAAACGGCCGCGGCGGAATAGGGCCGGCGGCGCCGCGGCGACCCCCCGCATCATTTCAGAATCTCACCACGCCAGTGCCGCGCGAACGACAAGCCAGAACCGCGATTCCAGCGCAAACATGGCCGAGTCTCGCCGTTTGATCGGACAGGAACGGGGGACGCGTATGTCGAATACGGAGCAGAACAAGTCTGGCGGAAAATCCGGGCGGCGCAGCCGCAAGGGCGAGCGGGCGAAAAAGGCGGAAGTAGCAAGCCCGGCCGAGATGCAGGCGATCGAGCAAGCCTTGTCGGTCGAGCTGAACAGCACCGAGCCGGAGCCGTCATCTCACGCCGAGGCGGATCATATGCCTGCCGCAGAACCGCAACCAGTGCTCGCCGAGCCGGTCGAACCTGTTGCAGCGGCGCCTGCGCCGGCCGACACGGATCCCGTCAGCCTGCAGACCATCGCCAGCGCCTATCGCGACTACACGCGCAAATCATTCGCGGAGTTCGGCTCGTATGTCGAGCAGCTCAGCGGTGTGCGCTCGCTCGACAAGGCCATGATGGTACAGAGCGAATTCATGAAGCGGGCCTATGAGACGTCGGTGGCGGAGTCGCAAAAGATCTGCGAGTTGCACGGCAAGCTCGCAAGGCAAAGCCTCCAGCCATTTCAGGAATTGACCAACAAGGGAGCCGAGACGCGCGGCAAGTCGTAGCACGGCCTGCATCGACCGATGACACTTTCATGTAGCGAACTGGTCAACGGGGCCGGATGCGGTTAACATCGCCGCAGCGATCCCCCCTCTCCCCGACGAGTTTCCCCGTGAGCAAATCTGCGAAATCGACCGCCGGCAGCGGCGGCAACATCTATATCGGCATCGGCGGCTGGACCTTCGAGCCGTGGCGCGGGGTGTTCTATCCGGAGAAGCTGACGCAGGCGAAGGAGCTGTCCTACGCCGCATCGAAGCTGACCTCGATCGAAATCAACGGCACGTACTACGGCTCGCAAAAGCCCGAGAGCTTTCGCAAATGGGCGCGCGAGGTGCCCGACGGCTTTGTGTTCTCGCTGAAGGGACCGCGCTTTGCGACCAACCGCCGGGTGCTGGCAGAGGCCGGAGATTCGGTGAAACGCTTCTATGATTCCGGCGTGCTCGAACTCGGCGACCGGCTGGGACCGGTGCTGTGGCAATTCGCGCCGACCAAAAAATTCGACGAAGCCGATTTCGGCAAATTCCTCGAACTGCTGCCGCGCAAGCTCGAGGGACGCGCGCTGCGCCACGTGGTCGAGGTGCGGCACGACAGCTTTTGCGTACCCGAATTCGTCGCGCTGATCCGCAAATTCGAAACGCCCGTCGTGTTCGCCGAGCACGGCAAATATCCGGCGATTGCCGATGTCGCCAGCGATTTCGTCTATGCCCGCCTGCAGAAGGGCAATGACGAACTCAAGACCTGCTATCCGCCGAAACAGCTCGACGCCTGGGCCAGGCGTTTCGAAGCGTGGGCCGCCGGCGGCGAGCCCGACGATCTGCCGAAGGTCGACAAGACCAAGCCGAAAAGGATTCCGCGCGACGTGTTCGCCTACGTGATCCACGAAGGCAAGGTGCGCGCGCCGGCCGGCGCGATGGAGCTGATCGAGCGGGTGAAAGCATAGCGTTTTCGAGCGAAGTGGGTACCGGTTCGCGTGAAGAAAACGCGTCAAACAACAAAGCTCACTTGTCCAGCTTGATGCCGGCCTCCCGGATCAGTTTGGTCCAGGTCTCGTATTCCGACGCCACGAACGCGTTGAGCTTGTCGTCGGGCACGTCCCACGCCTCGCCGCCGCTCTTTTCGAAGCGCTCCCTCAGTTCGGGCAGCACCGCTCGAATTTCCTTGCGCAGCTTTGCGACGATCTCCGGCGGCGTCTTCGATGGCGCGAAGATGCCAAGCCAGGAATCGACGTCGAGGCCGGGCACGCCGGCTTCCGACATCGTCGGCACGTCCGATGCCAGCGGGCTGCGCTTCGACAACAACACCGCGATGCCCCTCGCCTGTCCGGAGGTCACGTAAGGCAGACCCGCCGCCATCGAATCGAAAAACAGGTCGATGCGTCCGGCAAGCAGATCGGTGAAGGCCGGCGGCGAGCCCTTGTAGGGCACTTCGAGCAGCTTGACGCCGGCGGCCTTCATGAACGCCGCCGCCACCAGTTGCTGGCCGGTGCCGACGCCCGCCGTCGCCACCGTGATCGAACCCGGATTGGCCTTTGCCGCAGCCACGATCTCCTTCAGCCCGGCATACGGCAGGTCCTTGCGGCCGACCATCACATAGCCAAACTTGTAGACGAGCGCGACGGGGACGAAATCCTTCAGGGGATCGTAGGCGAGCTTCGAGTACAGCGCCGAATTGAACGCCATGTTGGAGAGCCCGCCGACGACCAGCGTGTAGCCGTCCGGTTCGCTCTGGCCGGCAGCCTGTGTGCCGACCACGGTGCCGGCACCCGGCTTGTTCTCGACAACGAATGTCTGCCCCATCCGCTTCGACAGAGCGTCAGCAAGATAGCGCCCGACCAGGTCGTAGCTGCCGCCAGGGCCGAGCGGGACGATGATCTTGACGGGACGATCCGGGTAATTGCCCTGCGCCTGCGCTCCGGCGACGCCCGCAATGAAGAACACGAGCATCCATGTCAACGAGCGAATCGTTCGGTTCATCGTATTTCCCCCGGCCCCCTTTTGCCGGACTATGCGGCAGACCGCGAACAACGGCAACGCGGCATTATTCCTCGCCGGCCAGGCTGAAAGTACCTTCCATGATCTGCACGCTGGCGCCGCCGACATGAATCGACGCGATCGCACCATTCTGCTTGCGAACGCGCGTCAGCAGAATGCTGGGGCGCCCCATGTCGAAACCCTGGCCGATCTGAAGCCGAAGCTCGCCGTCCTTCATGCCATCGAGATCGGCGAGCAATGCTGCCGCCGCGGCCGTCGCGCTGCCGGTGGCGGGGTCTTCGGACAGGCCGCTGACGCCGGGATGGAACATCCGCGCCTGCAATTCGCAGGGTCTTTCATTCGAAGGCACGTCGCGCGTGTAAAAATAGACGGCATCGCTGTCGTCGCACGGGAATGTCTTTGCAAACGCCGCAGCATCCGGCCGCGCACGGCGCAGCGCGTCCCGCGAGGCAAGCTCGACCGCGAGGAACGACAACCCTACCGAGATGATCTGCGGCGCGTGGCGGTCGGCCTTTACGTCGCTCGCCGACAGTGAGAGGCAACTCGCCGCCTGTTCGGCGCTGAGATGGGACATTCGCTTCAGCAGCTGCGGCGCGGTGAACTCCGTGCTGACGACCCTGCCCCCTTCGGTCACGATCTCGACCGGGACGAGACCCGCGCCCTCTTCGAACAGCAGCCGCGCCGGCAGCTTCGCCGCCTGCACCGCCAGCACGAAGGCGGTGCCGACATTCGGATGGCCGGCAAAGGGCAATTCGCGGTTGACGGTGAAGATGCGGACATGCGCGTCGTTGGCGGGATCGCGCGGCGGCAGCACGAACGTCGTCTCCGAATAATTGAACTCCCTGGCGATCGCCTGCATCTGCGCGGTCGACAGCCCGCCGGCATCGAGCACGACGCCGAGCGGATTGCCGCCAAAGGCGCGGTCGGTGAAGACATCGACGGTGACGTAACGGCGTTTCATGAATTCGTTCCCTCAGCCCAATTGCCACACGTTCATCGGCCGGTCGTAGCCTCGAACCTCGACCTGACCGAGCGGCACGGCGTCGCGGCATTCGTCGCCGAGCGCCTCGTGAACCGCCTCCGAGATCAGGAACTGCGAATTGAAATCCTTGTTGAGCGCCTCGAGCCGCGAAGCGAAATTCACGGTGTCGCCGATCACCGTGTATTCCTTGCGCCGGGGCGAGCCGATATTGCCGGCGACGACTTCACCGAGATGGATGCCGATCCCGATGCGCAGCGGCCAGCTCGTGGCTTCATTGACCCGCGCATTGGCCGCCAGCATTTCGCGCGCGGCGGCGACCGCGCGGTGCGCCGGATCCGGCGCCTCCAGCGGCGCGCCGAACAATGCGAGAAAGCCGTCACCGAGAAACTTGTTCACGATACCGCCGTGGCGATCGAGGATATCCACCAGCACGGCGAAGGCGCCGTCGAGCCGGTCGACCACTTCCTGCGGCGAGCGTGTGCGTGCGCCGGCGGTGAAGCTTCGGAAATCGACGAACATGACGGCGACGCGGCGGATGTCACTGCTCTTGCCGGCGCCCTCGGACATTAGCCGCTCCACGACTTGAGGCGAGACGTGCTGGCCGAACAGATTGGTGATCCGGTCTCGCGCGGTCGCCGCCATGATGCTGGCTTCGAATTGCCGCCGCAAATGGTGCCCGACCGCGCCGGCCAGCACGCCGCAGACGAAAATGATCAGGCTGCGGGCGGCGTGATAGAAGGCGCTCGGCTCGGCATCTCCCACCTTGTGGTAGAACATCGCCATGCAGAACAGCTGGATGGCGGCCACCGCACCGGTAAAGGCCGAGAGCCAGAAATCCAGCCGCAACGTCGAGAGAATGATGAAGATGAAATAGATCATCGGCGCCACGAAGCCGAGCGCGGCGACCGAACCGAGGCTGTCGATGTGGATGGCGAGTGCGATCGTCGGCATCGAGGTCTCGATCAGCGCGCCGAGATAGCGGCGGTACACCGGCAGGTCCAGCCCCCGCCGCATGTGCCGCTTGATGGCGCCCATCACCCACCATTCGAACAGGACGAACGGCACGATGATCGAATAGAGATAACGCGGCGTGAGCTGGCCGTGCCAGACGCTGTTGACGGCTTCGGGGGCGAGAAGAAAGACGACCGCGACGATACCGCCCAGCACCAGCGCCGTGGCGATCAGCGCCTTGATGCGCAACAGGTCGGTCGCCATCACCTCCTGCGCGAGCGCGTGCTGAAAGTCGGCCGACACCTGCGTGCCCTGCTCCTTCGACTTCTTGCCTCGCAGTCCGAACATTGCCATCCCTTGTCATTCCGGGGCACGCGAAAGCTTGAACCCGAAATCTCGAGATTCCGGGTTCGCCGCTTCGAGGCTCCCCGGAATGACCGTGCGATACTGCATCAATCGCGCGTGCCGGGGAAAGTGCTACATTGCTCCGATCAGGTCGTGCGACGCGCCCGCATGACGTGGGGTCCGGCCTCCGGCGCACCATCGGCCTTCGGTATGCCAAGATAACGCGTCGCGATATCGGCAGAGCCGAGGTCTTCCAGTTCATCGAAGCCGCGCTCACGCAACTCCTGCGCCAGTTCGGCGGGATCGAAATAGCTCAGCCAGGGTTCGCCGATCCCGGCTGTTCGTGCCGCGAGCGCGGCGACGTTCGTCCGCCGCTCGGGAGTATAGTTCGCAAGCGGTTCGGAATAATCGAAGACGATCTCGGAGCAAGGCAGGCCCGCGACAAAGCCGAGGATCGATGTAATCGCCTCGCGATGCAGGTATGGCACCACGCCGAGCCAACAGAAGAATGCCGGCTGGTCCGCCCTGAAGCCCGCCGAGGCCAGTTCCTGGCCGATATCCTGGCAGGTGAAATCCACCGGCGTGAAGGTAAGCGTCGGCGGAATCGCGACATTGGTTTCCTGCAGCCGGACGCGCTTCCAGGCCTGCGTCGCGGGATGATCGACCTCGAACACCCGCAAGCCCAGCTGCGCATGCGGGTTGCGCAGCGAAAACGTATCGAGCCCTGCCCCGAGGATCACGACCTGTCGCACGCCGCGTCCGACCGCGATCTTCAGAGCATCTTCGGCAATACGGCTCCGCGCCGCGATGAAGATGCGCATCGGCGTCTGGGCAAGATCGGCCGAGGCGGCGTTGATGTGGGTATCGGCATCCGCGCCGAGAATGATGCGCGCAAACGGATCGGTGAAAATCCGCCCGCTATCGACGCTCTGATGCACCGCCCGCAGGATCGCGGCGCCAAGTGCGGTGATGCTGGGTTGTCCGGTCTGCATGAAAAACTCCCTGGCGACGAATGCACGGTTGCGCCGGGGCGCTTCATAGGGCACAATCCTAACACTGTAAAGATTAAACTGACCCGGAGATCGACGATGCCGCCGCGGCGAAAACCACCCCGCAAAAGCTACCACCACGGGGATCTGCGCAACGCGCTGCTGAAAGCGGCCCGCGAGGTGCTGGAAGAGCGCGGCCCTTCCTTCCTGGGCCTGCGGGAAATCGCCCGGCGGGCCGGCGTCTCCGCGCCCTCCGCCTATCACCACTTCGAGAGCCGCGACGCCCTGGCGCTCGGGCTCGCGGAGCAAGGTGCGGCCGAAATGGCCGGTTGTCTGGCGGTGACGCCCGGTGAAGGGGTGTACGCGCTGCTGCCGTATGGCGAGGCCTATGTCGCCTTTGTGCAGACCAATCCGGCGCTCTACCGGCTGATGTTCGGCGAAGGCTTTCCAGCGGTCTCGCACTACAGCCAGGCGATACGCGACCTGCGGCAACGCTCGTTCGAAATCATGCGAGCGAATCTCGAACAGCGGCTGCCGGAAACGCACGTCCCGATAGCGGCGTTGTTCCTGTGGGCGATCTGCCACGGTCTCGGCCTGCTGCTGATCGACGGTCAGGTCGACACCAGCCCGGCGCCGAAAGATCTGGTACATCAGGTTCTCAAACTCGCCGGTACCGGACTCAACGTGCCCGCGGTGTAGCGATCAAGCGATTCAGTCCAGCGTGCGACGGAACCGGGTCACGGCGATCGTCATCGCAAACAGCATCAGCGCGATCAGCGCAGCCGTGTCGTATTGCAGGTTCTGAATGGTCGCGCCCTTCAGCATGATGGCGCGGACGATGCGGACGTAATGCGTCAGCGGCAGGCACTCGCCGACATACTGCGCCCAGCCCGGCATGCCCGCGAACGGAAACATGAATCCGGACAGCAAAATGCTCGGCAGGAAGAACATCATCGAAAGCTGCATCGCCTGCAGCTGGTTCTGCACGATGGTCGAGAACGTGTAGCCGATCGCCAAATTCGTGGTGATGAACAGCGTCGAAAGCAGCGCGAGTGTGAACAGGCTGCCGAGGATGGGCACGCCGAACAGCAGCACCCCGATGCCGACGATCAGCGTCGCCTGCACGAATCCGACGATCACATACGGCACGATCTTGCCGAACATCACCTCGACCGGCTTGATCGGCATCGACAGCAGGCTCTCCATCGTGCCGCGTTCGATCTCGCGCGTCACCGACAGCGCGGTGAAGATCAGCATGGTCATGGTAAGAATGGTGCCGACCAGGCCGGGCACGATGTTGAGCCGCGACGAGCCCGCCGGATTGTAACGGGCGTGGGCCCGGAACTCGAACGGCATCTGCGGGGGATCGCCGATGTGAAGATCGTGCATCAGCGCGGTCTGTACGATATTGCCGAGCGTGCCGAGCGCCGATCCCGCCGCGACCGGATCGGTCGCATCGGCCGCCACCAGCAGCGCCGGCTTGTCGCCGCGCCGCACCGCCCGCTCGAAGCCGCGCGGGATCTCGACGCCGAACAGCACCTTGCCGGACTGCAGGAGATCGTCGAACTCGGCGACGCTGTGGACTTCGCGGGTAAAGCGGAAATAGGCGGTGTTCTCGATCGCCTTGAGGATCGAACGCGCCAGATCGCTGTCCTCCTGCAAGAGGACCGCCGTCGGCAGATTGCGCGGCGTGGTGTTGATCGCAAAGCCGAATAGCACGAGCTGCATCACAGGCAGCATCACGATCATCGCGAACGAAACCCGGTCGCGGCGGAGCTGGATGAATTCCTTCACCAGCATCGCATAGCTGCGCCACCAGAAGCCGAAGCGGGGCTCGCGATTTTGATCGATCCCGGTCGCGCTCATTGGAAATTGTCCTTGGAGCGGCTCATCAATTCGATGAACACGTCTTCCAGCGACGGCTCGCTGTCCTGCCACTGCCAGCCGCGGCCTGTCCGGTACGGCGCGATCGTCGCCTCCAGTGCAGATTTGTCGCGTCCGGAAACGTGCAGGCTGGTGCCGAACGGCGCCACCATGTCGACGCCCGGCTTGCCGGTGAGTTCACTTGAGAGCGCGTTGAGATCGTCGCCGGTGACCGTCCAGGTCGACAGCGCCGACTTCGCGATCACCTCGTCGACGGTGCCGTGCGCCAGCAGATGGCCGTAGGCGATGTAGGCGATCTCGTGACAGCGCTCGGCCTCATCCATGTAGTGGGTGGAAACCAGCACCGTCAGTCCATCGGCAGCGAGCGCATGAATCTCGTTCCAGAAATCGCGCCGCGCCTTGGGATCGACGCCGGCGGTCGGCTCGTCCAGCAGCAGCAATTGCGGATTGGGCAGCGTGCAGGCGCCGAGCGCCAGCCGCTGCTTCCAGCCGCCGGAGAGTTCACCGGCCAGTTGCTCCTCGCGGCCGGAGAGACCGATCCGCTTGATCATTTCGCTCGCGGCCCCACGGGCGTCGCGCAAACCGTAAAGCCGCGCAACGAATTCGAGATTCTCCCGCACCGAAAGATCCTGATACAGGCTGAATCGCTGCGTCATGTAGCCGACCCGGCGCTTGATCTTGTCGGCGTCGCGGCGGATGTCGTAACCGAGGCAAGTCCCCTCACCGGCATCCGGCGTCAGCAGCCCGCACAACATCCGGATGGTAGTGGTCTTGCCGGAACCGTTGGGCCCGAGGAAGCCATAGATCGAGCCGCGCTTGACCTGCATGGAGAGATCGCTGACGACCGCGCGGCCGCCGAACGATTTGGAGAGGCCCGAGACTTCGATGGCGATATCGGGCGCCGATGCCGAAGGCGTGCTCATCGCTTGTCCGCCACCGGGGTTCGGGCATGCGTGAACACACTGATCGGCTGGCCGACCCGCAGCGAGTCCGGACGGCTCGGCCGTGCCTGGATCAGATAGACCAGCTTGCTGCGCTCATCGAGGCTGTAGATCACCGGCGGCGTGTATTCCGCCGTCGTCGCGATGAAGTAGATCTTGGCGGTCAGGTCCGCCGCGCAATTGTCGCAGGTCACCTTCACTTCGTCGCCGATCGCAAGCCTGGGCAGTTCGGCTTCCGGGACGAAGAAGCGCAGCTTCATGTTGCCGGGCGGCATGATCGACAGCACCGGCCGCTGCGCCGGCACCATCTCGCCTTCGCGGAAATAGATCTGCTGAATGGTGCCGCCGACCGGCGCAAAGCCGCTGCGCCGCGCAAGACGCGTCTGCGAGGTATTGACGCGGGCTTCCGCGACCCGCAGCGCCGACACCGCCGAATCCAGATTGGCCTGCGTGCCGGAGCCGGTCTTGCTCAGCGAAGCCGCGCGATCGTAGGTCTGCTGCGCATTGGCGAGCGTAGCCTTGTTCTGGTTGAGATCGGCCTGCTGCAACTCGTCGTCGACCGAATAGAGCGCGGCGCCCGGCTTCACCTCGTCGCCCTCGCGCACATTGAGCTTGGTCACGCGGCCGCTTTCGTCGGGGCTGACGAAGATCATGTCGGCCTCGACCCAGCCCTGAATGCCGGGATCCTTCCGCTCCTTACAGCCTGCAAGCACGGCGGCGAGCGCCAGCGCAGTCAGAAAACCTATCGTTCGCGACGAACTCATGTCGTCCTCCGTTCGCCGAAGATCAGGTCGAGATGCACCTTGAACATATCGATCGCGTCCAGCGGCGCGTGTTTGCTGAATAGGCTTTGCCAGATCACGGCGATCAGCGCGGGCGCCACCAGGATCTGGGGAAATTTCGCAAGATTCCTGTTCCGGATTTCGCCGCGCGCGATCCCAAGCTCGATCATCGCGCGCATGCCGGCAAGGCCGCGCGAGACCACCTCGCGGAAATAGAAATCAGCGACCGCGGGAAACCGCGGCCCCTCCGCCACGATCAACCGCACGATGTCGCCGCGCCGCGTCGTCGCCACCTCCTGGATGAAGGTGCGGGCGAAATTCTCGACCATGTCGCGAACCGACGCGCCCGCCGGCGGCGGTGTCGAACCGATCCGCATCACCAGCGGCACGATCGCCGTACGGATCAATTCCTCGAACATCGATTCCTTGTCCTTGAAGTGCAGATAGATCGTGCCCTTGGCGACGCCGGCGCGTTTGGCGATGTCGTCGAGCCGCGTGGCCGCGAACCCCCGCGCAATGAATTCCTCCATCGCCGCCTCCACGATCGCCCCGCGCCGCTCGGCCGCGCGCTCGGCGCGGTTGGAGGCCGGCGCGGATGACGGTTCAGCCCCGACCCTGCGAAGAGCGGGTTTTGCAGCAGGTTTCCGGGTGGCTTTGGCAGCCGGCTTGGTCATGATTTATTTTTGACTGACTGGTCAGTCAATGTCAATTCGAGCTTCCGTCACATGGACGTGAGCGTGGCCACGGCCGGGCCGTAGCCGGGATGGCGCGGAGCGCAATCCGTGGACGTCTCGGTGCGGAGCACATCCCGGATTTCGCTCCGCGCCATCCAGGCTACGAAGTTCGTCCTTGCGGTCGCCCCCTCGGCGCCGGCATGCGCAATCTCACCCGACCAAAGCCCAATAGTGCCGCTGGGATCGGCGGATATTATTTCAGGCCAACCCCGGGCGATTACGCCCCGGGGAAAAACGACGAGGTGATCGCATGACGTCAGATGGCATTGCCCTGGCTGCCACCGTCATCCTGCTTTTTCCGATGGGTTATTTCCTGCTGGCCGCGCCGGCCTTCCTGCTGGTGAAACTCGATATCCCCGAAGTCGCGCGATTGCTGCGCGGCATGTTCAACATCCATTTCGTGATGGTGAGCGCCGCCGGCATCGTCGGCACGATCGCCTTCGTGCTGGCCGGCAAGCTTTGGTTTGCGATCGGGATCGCCCTGATCACTGCGCTCGCTTACTGGGGACGCGCGTGGTTCCTGCAACGGTGGGAT
>JAQSDT010000778.1 GCA_029946075.1 bacterium
CGGCGCCGAGGCGATACACCCACATCGCTGTGGTCGGGCAGCCCCACACCCGCACCGGCGGATAACCGATGCGCGCATCCTCGGCCATCACGATCATGTCCGAGCACAGCGCGATGTCGGAGCCGCCGGCGACCGCAAAGCCCTGCACCTTGCAGATGACGGGGCGCTTGGACCGGAACAGGCTCATGAACTTCGTGGTGTTGTCGGCCATGCCGGCGTAATCCTTCATCGGATCCCACGGCATTTCCTGCGTATAGCGGTTGGCCTTGTCGCCGGAGGCATAGGCCGTCAGGTCGTAACCCGCGCAGAAGGCGCGCCCGGCGCCGGACAGCACGATCACATGCGCGCCGGGATCGTTGTCGGCGCGCGCGACGGCGTCGGCGAGCGCATCAGGCAACTCGTCGTCGATCGCATTCATCACTTCGGGGCGGTTCAGCGTAATGCGCGCGATGCGGCCGTCGCGCTCGTAGAGGACTTTGGCCATGATGGGCTCCTTGAATGTGGAAAATCAGATGGCAGCGAAATCGCCGTGTCGGCCCTTGCCGCTGGCAAAGCGCGCGGCACCGCCGGCGCCCTCCTTGAAGATGGCGTCGACGCCGTTGACCCATTCCTGCTTCAACGCATCGCGCACTGGCGAGCCATAGGTCTCTACCACCGAGCGGCGATCGGCCCGCACGGCCGCTTGCGGAAACCGTGCGATCTCGCGCGCCATCGCTTCCGCCGCGGCACGCGCACCCCCGGCCTCGACGACCTGCTCGCACATGCCGATACGCAGCGCTTCGTCCGCCGGAACCTTGCGCCCTGTCAGGATGATCTCCATCGCGCGGCCCTGACCGACCAGGCGTGGCAGCCTCACCGTGCCGCCGTCGAGCAGCGGAATTCCCCAGCGGCGGCAATAGACGCCGAAATAGGCGCTCTCCGCCATTACGCGGATATCGCACCACAGCGCGAGCTCCATGCCGCCGGCAACGGCGGGGCCTTCCACCGCGGCGATGACCGGCTTCGACAGTTCGAGGCGCGTCGGCCCGAGCGGCCCGCGCGGCGCGGCATTGGCGCCGGTCGGAAAGGCCAAGCCGTCGACGACGTCGCGCTGGAAGGAGTCGCGGTCGGTGAGCGTGGACGCGAATTTGAGATCCCAGCCGGCGCAGAACGCGCCGCCCTCGCCCCACAGTACCGCGACGCTGGCGGACTCGTCGGCATCGAACTCCCTGAACGCCTTGACCAGCGCATCCGCGCTGTCCGGATCCATCGCGTTACGCGCCTCGGCGAAGCGGCTGTGAATGACGGTCCACACCACACCCTGTTTTTCGATCCGAACCATTGGCTGCTCCCCTACCGTTTTGTCTTGCGCGTTCGCGCCTGCTTGACTGAGGTCGTTGCCGGCAGGCATTGCGCCAGCATCATGCGCAGCAGCGCCTGCGCGCCGGTGTCGAGGAAATCCAGCCGGCCGGCGATCTGCAGCACCAGTGCGCCGATCATCTGGCTGGTCAGCAGCGCCACCCAGGGGCGCACCTCTGTCGGTTTCAGGCCTTTCACCTCGCCCAATGGCTGCGCGATGCGCTCCAGCACTTTCCAGAGCGCCCGGTTGAGTTCGTCGTCCGAGGGTTTGCCGACGCCGAGTCGCTTGAGGCCGCGAAACGCATAAAGGCCGAGGTTTATCTCGAAGCGATGCACGAGGTAGTAGTTCAGGAAGGCGCCACAGGCCGCCTCGACCTGCGCCTTCGGCGTTTTCGCGGCGCTTGCGGCTTCCGCGACGTCGGCGTCGAGCGCGGCCAGCGACTGCCTCAGCAGCTCGGCGTAGATCGCCTCCTTGCTGTCGAACAGCGGATAGATTGCCCCCGTGGTGCAGCCGGCGCGCAGCGCAATGCTGCGCATGGTGGCGCCTTCGAGGCCCTGCTCGGCGAATTCGTCGCGAGCGGCGCGGAGCATCAGGTCGCGCTTGGCGTCCCTGACGACGCCGGACCAGTCCTTCGGTGAAGCCGCTGCCCTGCTCATAATAACGATGTTATCAATTGGTAACGCATAAAGTCAACGGTCCAAACCGGAGGCGCGCGCGATCGATCGCGCCCGCCAGGCGCGAGACGACGAGGTCCGGATCAGGTACCGGTCAGCGGGTTTGGGATTTTCGCAGCGAGCGGGCTGCGGCTCAGCGCAGCTTGTTCAGCAGCGCCATCAGGGTTTCGCGCTCCTTGGCGTCCAGCGGCGCCAGCGTTTCTCTGGTGATCGCCAGCGCATTCGGGGCGGCCTTTTCGGCCAGTTGCTGGCCGGCGCGCGTCAGGCTCACCAGAAGGCGGCGGCCGTCCTCGGGATCGGGGCTGGTCTCGGTCAGACCGCGCGCGGTGAGACGGTCGATCACGCCCTTGATGGTGGCAACGTCCATCGCCGTATGCCGCCCGAGCAGGTTCTGCGAACACGGCCCGGTCTCGGTCAGCTTTGCCAGTGCGGCCCATTGCGCCGACGTCAGATTGATGCCGATCTCGCGGGCGAAGATGGTGGCGTGGCGCTGCCAGACCTGGCGCAGGATGAAGCCGATCTGCTCGTCCAGCACATAGGACGGCCGCGCCGGTTTGACGCTTCGCTTTGGCGCAACGCTCCTTGCCATCTGCCATCCCTTCCCTACGCCTGTCACCGCTACAGCGACAGATGCGCGTCGCGGATATCCGGGCGCGCGTCGAGTTCGGCCATCGTTCCGCCGTAGCAGATTTTTCCGCGCTCGATGATGTAGGCGCGGTCGGAGATCAACCGCGCGAAATGCAAATTCTGTTCGGACACCACGATGCTGACGCCTTCCTTCTTCATCGCGAGAATGGCGTCGACCATCTGTTCGACGATCTTCGGCGACAGGCCTTCGGACGGCTCATCGAGCAGCACCAGCGAGGGATTGCCCATCAGCGTCCGCGCGATCGTCAGCATCTGCTGCTCGCCGCCGCTCATGCGGCCGCCCGGGCGGTTGCGCATCTCGCCGAGATTCGGAAACAGCATGAACAGTTTTTCGCGGGTCCAGTGCGGCGCGTTCGACCGCTTCGGCTGGCGGCCGACTTCGAGGTTTTCCTCGACCGTCAGGTCCGTGAAGATGCGCCGCTCTTCCGGCACGTAGCCGAGCCCGCCGCGCACGATCTCATGCGTCGGTTCGCGCGAGACGTCCTTGCCCTCGAACTGGATACGGCCGGTACGGTTCTCGACCAGGCCGACGATGGAGCGGAACGTGGTCGATTTGCCGGCACCGTTGCGGCCGAGCAGCGCCACCACCTCGCCCTCGCCGACCTCGAGCGCGATATCGAACAGGATATGCGCCGGGCCATAGTAGCTGTTGAGATCTGTGACTTGCAGCTTCATGCGCCGGCTCCCTCGCGGTGGCGCGCGTCGTATACCAGGCCTTCGCCGAGATAGATGGCGCGCACCTCGCGGTTGCCGCGGACTTCCTCGGGCGAGCCTTCCGCGATCAGACTGCCGCGGTTGAGCACGAGGATGCGGTCGGCATGCTCGAACACCACGTCCATGTCGTGCTCGGTGAACAGCACGCCGATCGATTTCTCGCGGGCGATGCTGGCGGTGAGCCGCATCAGCTCGATCCGCTCGCGCGGCGCCATGCCGGCGGTCGGCTCGTCCATCAGCAGCAATTTCGGCTGGTTGGCGAGCGCGATCGCAAGCTCCAGTCGTTTGAGATCGCCATAGGCGAGCTCGCCGCAGGGCCGCTCGGCGTAGGCAGCCATGCCGACGAGGTCGAGCAGCCGGCCGGCCTCCTCGCGCGCGTAAGCGGCGGTCGCACCCCACAAATTGAACAGCTGCTGTCCGTACGATACCAGCGCGACCTGCACGTTCTCACGCACGGTCATGGTCGCGAATGTCGCCGTGATCTGGAAGGTGCGGCCGACGCCGAGCCGCCAGACCGCGCGCGGTTTGCGGCCGACCGTGTCCTCGCCGAGCAGATTGACGTGACCGCTGTCGGGCGTGTTCTGGCCGTTGAGCATGTCGAAGCAAGTGCTCTTGCCGGCACCGTTGGGCCCGATCAGCGCCAGGATTTCACCGGCGCGTAGTTCGAACGACACGCTGCGCACGGCATGCACGCCGCCATACGACTTGCTGAGATTCTGCACCGACAGCAATGTGGGGGCCATGCTCATTCGGCGGTCTCGATCCGGGAGGTGGCGAGCTTGGATTTCGGCTCGGGAGTACGCCGGCGGTTCCAGAGCGCCTCCAGCGTGCCGACGATGCCCTTGGGGAACGCCACCACCATCAGCACGATGAAGCCGCCCAGCACCAGCTTGGATAGATCGGTCTGGCTGACCAGCCAGATGTTGGCCGCCTTGAACACGATGGCGCCGATGACCGCGCCCGACACCGTCTCGACGCCGCCGAGCAGCACCATGACCAGCGCGTCCACCGACAGCGAGATGCCGAGGCTGTCGGGGAAAACGCTCCCCTTCAGGTACGCAAACAGCGCGCCACCGATGCCTGCCGTAGTTCCGGCAATGACGAACGCTGTCCACTGCACGCGCTTGCCGTTGATGCCGATCGCCTCGCTCCGCAGCGGCGAATCCCGCGTTGCACGCAACGCGAAGCCAAAGGGCGAGAATACGATCACGCGCAATATGGCGACCACGATTGTGGCGATGCCGAGCGACAGCCAGTAGAAGCTGGCAGGTCCCGCCGCCCATTTTTCCGGCCAGACGCCGAGGATGCCGTTGTCGCCGCCGGTGACCGCGCCCCACTGGAATGCGATCGACCAGACGATCTGCGCAAAGGCCAGCGTCAGCATCGCGAAATAGACGCCGGACAATTGCACGGCGAAGAAGCCGAAAATGGCGGCCCCGGCGAGGCCCAGCAAGGGGCCGAGCAGCAACGAGACGATCATCGGCAATCCCGCCGCCTTGGCCAGGAACGCGACGCCATAAGCGCCGAGCCCGAAATAGGCGGCGTGGCCGAACGAGGCGAGCCCGCCGACCGACATCAGGAAGTGAAGACTGGCAGCGAAGATCACGAAGATCGCGATCTCGGAGCCGACCGTCAGCGCGTAGTTGCCGGCGACCAGCGGCAGCATCGCCGCGGCGACCAGCGCCGCCAACGACAGCCAACGCTCGTTCGAGGTGAGCGGCCGCCACGGCGTGACCGTCAGGCCCGGCGTGCGACGCGCGGCGGCTTCCGGCTTTCCGAACAGGCCCCACGGCCGCACGATCAGCACGACCGCCATCACGAGGAAGACCAGGATGATGGAGATCTTCGGAAAGATCAAAATGCCGAAGGCGTTGAGTTCGGACACCAGCACGGCCGCCACGAAGGCGCCGACAATGCTGCCGAGACCACCGATGACGACCACCACGAACACATCGACGATGATACGAAGATCCAGCGCGTGATGCACGGCATCGCGCGGAATCTGCAGCGCGCCGCCGAGGGCCGCCAGGAAGACGCCGAGCGCGAACACGCTGGTGAAAAGCCACTTCTGATTGACGCCGAGCGCCGCCACCATGTCGCGGTCCTGCGTCGCCGCGCGCACCAGCACACCCCAGCGCGTGCGCTGGAACAGCAGCCACAGCCCGCCGAGCACGACCGGGGTGATCCCGATCAGGAACAGATCATAGCTCGGGATTTTCTGGCCAAAGAAGTCCACCGCGCCCTTGAAGCCCGGCGCCCGGCGACCGAGCAGATCGTCCGGCCCCCAGATCAGCACCACGATGTCCTGCACCATCAAGGTCAGGCCGAAGGTCGCGAGCAACTGGAACAGTTCCGGCGCGTGATAGATGCGTCGCAGCAGCACCATCTCGATGAGCACGCCGACGACGGCCACCACCAGCGCCGCCAGCACGATACCGCCCCAGAAGCCGAACGTGCCGGAGAAGCGCTCGGTCAACGTGAACGCGACGTAGGCGCCGAGCATGTAGAACGCGCCGTGGGCGAAGTTCACGATCCGCGTCACGCCGAAGATGATCGACAGCCCGGACGCGACCAGGAACAGCGACGCCGCGCTGGCGAGACCGGTCAGGAACTGAACGAAGTAGAAGGCCATTGGCGGTCCGGGTCGGTTTCCTTACCTCGCCCCGCTTGCGGGGAGAGGTCGGATCGCGCTTAGGCAATCCGGGTGAGGGGGTACAGGTCTATCGATGCATTCAATTCGTGGAGAGAGCCCCTCACCCCGCCCTCTCCCCGCAAGCGCGGGGCGAGGGCGAAGTGAAGGAAATGTCTCTACTGCGGACGCAGCTTGGCGACTTCGGCATCGCTGGGCAGATAGTCCGTACCCTTGCGATAGACGGAGTCCACCATCACGCCCTTGCCGTCCTTCAGCGCGGTCTTGCCGACATAGGCGCCGAGGGTCGACTGGTGATCGTTCTTGCGGAACGTGATCTCCCCGAACGGAGACGGCATCGACAGGCCTTCGGTCGCTGCGATCAGCTTCTCCGGATCGGTCGAGTTGGCCTTGGTGAGGATTGCAGCTGCAGCCTTGATGGTCTGGTAGCCGACGATCGAGCCGAGCCGCGGATAGTCGTTGTACTTGGCCTGATACGCCTTGAGGAACTTGTCATGGTCCGGCGTCTTGATGTCGTACCAGGGGTAACCCGTGACGATCCAGCCCGTCGGCGTCTCTTCCTTCAGCGGATCGAGATATTCCGGCTCGCCGGTGAGGAACGACACCACCGAGCGATCCTTGAACAGGCCGCGGGTATTGCCTTCGCGCACCAGCTTGACGAGGTCGGCGCCGAAGGTGACGTTGAGGATCGCTTCCGGGTTGGCGGCGGCAACCGCCTGCACCACCGGACCCGCGTCGATCTTGCCCTGCGGCGGCCACTGTTCGTCGACCCACTGGATGTCGGGGCGTTTCTCGGACATCAGCTTCTTGAACACGGCGACCGCCGACTGGCCGTATTCATAATTCGGCGCAATCGTCGCCCAGCGCTTGGCGGGAAGCTTGGCGGCTTCCTCGACCAGCATCGCCGCCTGCATGTAGTTGGAGGGGCGCAGGCGGAACGTGTAGCGGTTACCCTTCGACCAGGTGATCGCGTCGGTCAGCGGCTCGGCCGCCAGGAAGAACACCTTCTTCTGGAGCGCGAAGTCAGAGACCGCAAGGCCGATATTGGACAGGAACGTGCCGGTCAGCATCGCGACGTTCTCGCTCGACACCAGCTCGTTGGCGGCGGTCTGCGCATCCGCCGGCTTGCCGCCGTCATCCTTGGAAATGACGACGAGCTTCTTGCCGTTGATGCCGCCGGCGGCGTTGACTTCCTCGACCGCAAGCTGCCAGCCCTTGCGATAGGGTTCGGTGAAGGCGGGCAGCAGCGAATAGCTGTTGATCTCGCCGATCTTGATTTCCTGCGCCACCGCGCCGCCGGCCATGCCGACAACCGCGATCGCCAAGCCTGCTCCCAGCAAATGTCTCCGTCGCATCCCTCTACCTCCAATGTTGACCAAAACTATTTCAAACCGTCTTCGCCTTTGACTTCCGAAACCGTCAATCCGCCGACCCGCGGCAATGGCCTGCCGCTGTCGGTGACCGCCACCGCCACCATGATCTCGTTGGCGCGCGGCGCGTCGTTGATCTGCACTTCCATCCCATCGAAATGGCTCCGGACGAATGCCGCGTCCTTGTGTCCGAGCGGAATATCCAGCGTCGTTCCCGGGCCGCTGCGCTTCTTCGACGACGGGATCAGCGCCGCGCCCTTGCTCAGGACTTTCCGCACCGGCGCACCCATCTTCGGATGCAAGATCGCTGCCGCGTGCTCGAGCTCGCCGTTTTCGCCGACCGCTGCGGCCTTGCCGTAACTATGCGCCTTGGCTCCCTCGATACCGAGCGCGGCGACTGCGCGCTTCGACAGTAACTCGCCGAGTTCCTCGCCGATCGCGATCAGCGGTGAGAGGTCCTCGACATATCTGCCGGCAAACGGATTTTCGATCACCGCGATCGCAGCCGCCCGCCGCGTCGGCGGCGAAACCTTCTGCCCCATCTCCAGATGGGTTTCCTCGACCACCGTAACGATCTTGCGAATGACCGCGCTCATTACCTGCCTCGCTCCCGCTCAGACATGCATTGCACTCCCTATCGCGCTTCCATGGAATGCCGGAAACGTGGCTGCCTTGATCCCAGTTGCGCCTACCGTCACCGTCTCGCCAAGTAGGCGCAAGGCCGCACCTTCGATCAATCCCGCGACCAGCAACTGCTGGGCCCGGTTCGCTCCGGCCCGGAGCGCCTCGTCGATTTCGTCGTCGCTGAGGGGACCAATTTCGCGCGTGACGAGCCGCCCGCCGAGATCACTGTCGGGCTGAAGTTGGTTTGCGGGGCAACGCGCCACCGCGGGATGACCGGGCAGATCGACGGCGTTGGCGACGATGGTGGCAGCGGCGTCGGCCTGCGACGCCGTTCGCGCCAGCACCGTGACCGCGTCGGCAATACCGAGCGAGAAACTGCGGCCGTGACGCCCGCTGGTCGCGATGCCCCGCACCGGATCGGCGGCGTCGACAACCATCGTCCGCATCAGGCCCTGGCGGTCCGGCCGATCCATCAATCCGACACTGAACTGCTCGCCCGCGGCGAGGTGTAGCGCGATGTCGCCGCCATTGTTGACGTAAGCACGCTCGAGGCTCGCCGCCCCCATCATGGCGACCAGAATTTCTTCTGCTACACTGCCCGCCACCGCCGCCATCGGCGTGATGAACTCATCCGCCGCAAATGGCGCGACCGCTGCATGCATGCGGCGTGCGACGACGCCCTTCAGCGCACACCACACTGGATCGACTGCTGCTCGCAACTCCCCCAGTTCCTCGCAGAGTTCATCCAGCAATCCGGTAAAGCGACGTGACGCGGCTTCGTAGGCAGCGCGAACCTCGTCTTCCCCGCCTTTTGCCTCGATCACGAGATCGATGGGACCATCCTGCAAATGCAGCCGCTTGCCGTCCGGAAGCAGCGCGATTTGCGGGAGCCGCGTCATGCGCGCTGTCCCGGAATATGCGGCATCTGGCGAAGCTCGGTATTGTCCTTGATCGAGGCCAGCGGGCGCACGTGATCCATGTGGCCGCCGAGCGCGGCGTAGTCCGAAAGCCGCAGCGTAAACTCGATCGGCGCCACCAATGCCGGCGTCGGCACATAGCCGAACGCGCCCGCCGGCATCTGAGTGACATCGACCATGAAGGTGATGCCGCCGCCGGGCCAGACATAGACTGGCGCACCGCCGCTGGTGACCCGCGTCAGCGCTTCCTTGACCGACCGCGTCAGCCGCACCGGATTGTCCGTCACGCCGGCGCGCAGCGAACCGCCCGCGCCGCCCATGAACAACACCGTGCACAGCGCCGGTTCGCAATTTTCCTGGATACGCTCCACCGAAAGCCTGAGGTCGAGCGGCATTTCCGTCTCGACCGGGCGCAAGGCTTGGTCGAGCACGTAGTATGCCGCATGCTCGCCGGTGGTCGAGACCATCAGCATGGTGAGGCCCGGTCGCGCTTCCTTCGGATTGAACGGCCCCAGCACCGACAGCGGATCGGAAATCTCGGTACCGCCCCACCCGGTGCCGGGCTCGGCAACCTGGAAGTAACGGCCCGGCGTCGACCGCCGTCCCTTCATCTTGATCCCGGTATCGGGAATATCGAGCAATTTACCGGCCTGATGTTCTGACAGCACGCCGGTGATGTGATCGTCCACGACGACGACTTCATCGACCTTGCCGTGCCATTGCTTGGCGAACATGCCGATCGTGGCCGAGCCGCACCCGACGCGCATCCGCTCTTCGGCGACGCCGTTGACGATGGGCGGGTAGCCGGCCTGCACCACGACGGTCGCACCGCCGTCGATCGTCAGTTCGACCGGCTTGCAATTGGAGAGGTCCATCAGGGCGTCGCAGGTGACGCGCCCTTCCTTCTTGGAGCCGCCGGTCAGATGATGCACGCCGCCGAGCGACAGCATCTGCGAGCCGTATTCGCTGGTCATGACATGACCGATCGCCTCGCCCTGCGCGCGGACGGTGGCCGTCTCCGGACCGAGATAACGGTCGGTGTCGATCTTCACCTTGACGCCGCAATAGCTGAAGATGCCCTCGGTCACGACAGTGACCATGTCGACGCCGTCCACTTCGGACGAGACGATGAAGGGTGCGGGCTTGTAATCGGGATAGGTGGTACCGGCGCCGATCGCCGTAACGAACACGTTGGGTGCCTGGACGATCTTGCCGTCCCAGTCGCCGCCGCCGGCCTGGAACGGTACCAGCCGCCCGCCATGCGACACCGTTCGCTCCAGCACGATATGCGGATCGACGCGGACCAGTTCGCCGTCATGATTGGCGTAGCGATCGCACGCGCCCGCCGCGCCCGGCTTGATGTAGCACATCACCGGACAGGCATCGCAGCGGATCTTGTCGCCACCGCCGGCGGTCATCGCGTCAGTCATGAACAAGCCTGCTCGTTCTAGGCACCGACCAAAGCCGCGCCTGCGCAGCCGTGATCATTTGTTCGTATACGAATGATGTTGCGCGCGGACCGGAACGCTGTCAAGCGGGCAAGCCAGCCGAAATTCGGGATTGCTGCATATAACCGCATTTGCCTCGCCGCCTTGTTCATAAAGCGGGCAGCGCGCTGCAGCGCGGGATCGCGCCGCTTGCACGTTTGTACACAAACGGTATCTTCCCGTGCGTCCGACGCGATGTTTTGCAGCGCAACGAGGGCTTGAGGGAGCATGACGCAGAGCACGATGCGCCTGAACGTCAACGGCAAAACCTGCGATGTCGAGGCGGCCGGCGACACGGCATTGCTGTATGTGCTGCGCAACGACCTCGCTTTGAACGGACCGAAATACGGCTGCGGCCTCGGCGAATGCGGCGCCTGCGCGGTACTGATCGACGGCGTCGCCGCGCGCTCCTGTGTGATCCCGATCGAAGGCTGCGCCGGGCG
>JAQSDT010000779.1 GCA_029946075.1 bacterium
GATCTCGCCGTCGGGATCGAGATTGAAGGCCTCGGCGATCTCGCGCCAAGGGCGGCCGAAACCGGCTGATGTGTGAGGACCGATCAAATGGGTGAATTCGTTGGCGCCAAGCATGAAGCGGGCGTCCCGGTCCATCTGCCAGACGAAGCGCAAGGGAACCCGGCGCGTCCCGGCCTGTGGCGATGACGGCGCTTCATCGTGAATGGCTTTGTCGGGTGCGTGGATCGGCGTCGCCTCGACATGCGGAAGGTCGAGTTGCAGCACGCTTCCGAGATTCGGCTCGATCGGCGCCTCGGGTTCGACGCTAGCCGGTTCGACGCCTGCCGGTTCGGCGTTGCCGGCGCCGATATTCGGAAACTCGGGCGGTTCGGCAAATGCATCGAACAGCGCAATCGCTGCAGGGGTTTCAGTAACCGGCTCGGGCGCCGGCGCCGGGACGGCAGGCGTCTCCGGTGCGGACGCTTCCGTGACGCCCGCTTCGCTCACGATTGCTTCCAACCGGGGGGCGGGCGCTTCAGGTACCGGCTGCGCATCGGGAACGTCGGATGCCGCGACGGGCTGCTGCACCGGCGTGATCGTTGGTGGTGGCGCGATGTGTGCCGGTACCGGCACGTTGCCGGCGGCGATCAGCACGCCGTGGCTGCCGTCGCCGAAATCCAGCCGCGAACAGCGGCAGGTCGCGAGCATGCCGAGCGATGCGCCAAATCCCTGCAAGCGCTCCATCCGGATGGCGCCATTGACGGGCAATCGATGGGCCAGCCGCGCGATCTGTCGCCGGTGCTGATCGGCGGGGCCGAAAACTTTCCCGGCAAGTACCAAAGCGTCCACCGCGCCGAACACGCGTGCGCCGGCCGCGTTGGCCCACAGGACTCGCGCGCCGTCGGCCGACCACAACCATGCGGGCAGGGGGCTAGCCGCGTAAGCCGCTATTCGCGGATCGCCTAGCGCCTGCACCTGAAAATCCGCATCATTCATCGCGAGGACATCACCGTCCGGCTTGCAACATCGGCGGCCCGAACAGGGGCGCCGCAGGGGTCGCCAGTATCGCAAGCGGGGAGCGGCAGGTCCACGGCCCGGCCCGACCTGCGGCATCCAAGCCGCGGATAACCTTAACCCCGCCAGAGCCTTAATCGCGGCGCTGGCTGAACTCCCGGCCGCGATGAGCGTTGCCAACCGCCGCCAAAGGTCCAGAATGGGAAACCGTTCGGGCACCTGGCTGTTCCGGCGGACCTGCCAACGCAACAGGAGTGGACCATGAGCACTGACGGGCGAGATCCCTTCGAGATCCCGAAGGAAATGCGATCGATGGCGGAAGCGAGCTTCGAGCAGGCCCGCAAGACCTTCGAAAAGTTCGTGGCCTCAGCGCAGGCGACCGCCGGCACCCTCGAGGAACGCAACGCCACGGTTCGCGCCGGCGCCAAGGACATCAGCCAGAAAGCCGTTTCCTATGCCGAGAAGAACGTCAAAGCGTCGCTCGACTACGCGCAGGCGCTGCTGAAGGCCAAGGATCTGACCGAGGTGATGCGGCTGCACAGCGAATATGTGCAGGGCCAGATGCGCTCGCTGGCCGAGCAGGCGAGCGAGTTCGGCCAGATGGTCAGCAAGGCGGCGATGGACGCGGCCAAGCCGAAGACCTGATCGCGCCATAGGACTACGCTGCTACCGCCGGGTGACCGATCTGGAACATGCATCCAGTCCGTGTCACATATGTGGCGTTGCACCACAAATTGCGTTGCGTTGCACAAATTTGACATGATATGAGTGCTTATTAGGCGAGCCCATGGATGGGCGCTTCCGAGAGTGCGAGTACGTGACCCCTTCGGCGTTTGGCCCGCTTTGCCGGGCGTCCGCGAGGGGACGCAGCGTTTAACCCCATTTGTGAAGGATGCATGCCGTGACCAGTTCCACCGATCCCTTCTCCGCCTCCATCATCCCGTTCGAAGTCCCCGAGCAGATGCGCGCCTTCGCCGAAAAGGGCGTTTCGCAGGCCCGCGACAGCTACGCCAAGTTCAAGGACGCTGCCGAGACCCACAACGGCACGATCGAAGCCGTGTTCACCTCGGCCAGCAGGGGCGCCAACGAATATTCCGCCAAGCTGATCGAGTTCTTCAAGGCCAACACCACGTCCTCGCTCGACTTCGCGCAGGAACTGTTCGGCGTGAAGACCCCGGCCGCCGCGATGGAGCTGTGGACCTCGCACGCCAAGAAGCAGTACGAGACGTTCACCGCCCAGGCCAAGGAGCTCGCCGAGCTCGGCCAGAAGGTCGCGACCGAGACGGTCGAGCCGATCAAGGCGTCCGCCGCGAAGCTCTACAAGCCGGCGGCCTGATCGCGCTTGATTTGACAATCAAGGCCCGGGCGTCAGCCCGGGCTTTTTGCTGCCGGATCGCGGCCGCAGCGCTGATTTGCTGCCTTAACCGGACATCAGGCAAATGAACGCAAAATGCCCTCGAAACGACTGGATTCAGGTGCTTCGCGGCCTTGCCAAAGCGAAGCGTTGCACCTAGTTTCCGCCCCATTCGCGACCCCCCTTTTGAGGGCCTCGCGCAAGGATGCAGTTGTAGCTCAGTTGGTTAGAGCGCCTGTCTGTGGAACAGGAGGTCGGTGGTTCGAGCCCACCCAACTGTACCAGTCGTCTCCGCCACCAACGCGAATCTGATCTGATCCCGCGCGACATCTGCGCTGTGGCGTCTGTTCCGCCCGTCCTTGCGAATCCGCGGGCCTTCACCCACAATTCGCAAAAATCATTTTGCCGCGGGGGATTTGATGACGGCTTTCCGGTTGGGGCATTTGCGGTCTGGATTGTTGCTGGCTGCCGTGATCGCGGTTTCCATGTTTCCCGCCGCGGGCCAGGCCTACACCCCCGAACAGGAGCAGGCCTGCACCGGCGATGCGTTCCGGCTTTGCAGTTCCGAGATCCCCGACGTCAGCCGCGTCACCGCCTGCATGGTCGCCAGGAAAGCCCAGCTCTCGCCCGGATGTCGCGCGCACTTCCGGCCCGATCCGCCCGCTGCGTCGGCACAGCCGGTGGGGCAGCCGACGGTGATCCGTCCGGCCCCGCCACGCAAGGCTGCGTCGAGCAAGGGGCGCAAGGCCAAGAAACCCAAGCCGAAGCCCGCGACCTGATACGTCGGCTTCGTTTCAATGTCTGCGAGCGCGGCAGACTGACGCGCCTTGCGTCGGACACTCGCAATGAACACCTCCCGTTGCAGAAGGAGTGTGTTCATTGAACGAGCATCAAAAAGAACTCGACCGGCATTTTGCCTGGTTCGAATCCAAGCTGCCCGCGGGACCCGCGACATTCGTCGGCTGGCTGCGCCAGCCGTCGTCGATCTACGCGCGCATTCCGCTCGCGCTTCTGCTGATCGTCGGCGGCATTTTCAGCTTCCTGCCGATCCTCGGAATCTGGATGCTGCCGCTCGGACTCGTTTTGTTCGCGCAGGATGTGCCGTTCCTGCAGAAGCCGATCGCGAAAGCGCTCGGATGGATCGAGCGCAAGTGGATCGAGCGCCAGCGCACAAAAAGCATGCACTGAGGCCGCCAAGGCTTCCAGACGCTTCAAAGGCTTCCAGACGCTTCAAGGCTTTCGCCCGACTCTCCTTTTGGTTGCATCGCATCCATCGTGTGTGACTCAAAAAGCAGCCTTGTTGGCAATTCAGTGGCTGCATCGCGATAGCTCGCAATATTTTTCTTTAACGAATCAGCGCGCTGATTCATTTTCGCCTCCTGGGGTCAACTGGAGGCCAAGGTATGAACGTCATAGTTTTCGCTTCGCGTAAGGGGGGCTCGGGAAAAAGTACCCTGGCTGCTCACCTCGCTGCCCATGTACACAAGGCAACGAAACCGATGCTGCTGGTCGACGCCGATCCGCAGGGCTCGCTCACTCTCTGGCATAAATTGCGCGGCACCAACGAACCGCCGATCAAGGCGGCCGTGAATTCGGTCAGCGGCATCATCGCCGCCGCCAAGCGCGACGGTATCGAATGGGTGTTCATCGACACGCCGCCGAACCTGTCGGCCGTCGTCGACGACGCCATCCGCAACGCCACGATGGTGATCATTCCGGCGCGTCCGGGCGTGTTCGACGTCAACGCGGTGCAGGAAACGATTTCGACATGCCGTTCGGCGCGCAAGCCCTACGCCGTCGTGATCAACGGTGCGCCCGCCGAACGTGACGGCGTCGAAAGCCGCATCGTCACCATCGCGCGCGAGGCGCTGGCCAAGTTCCGTGCACCGGTCTGGAGCGGGCAGATCACCAACCGCGCCGACTTGCTGATGGCGCTGAGCCAGGGTGAAGGCGCCCGCGAATATTACGCCGAAGGCCGCGCGGCAGCCGAAATCACCCGGCTGTGGGGCGCGATCGAACGATCGATCAAGGCGATCCGCGGAACGGCGTCGGCGTCCGGCGCCATGCACAAGCAGGCGGCGTAACAACGCCGCTTTGCTTTGGACTGATAAAGAACGCGCGGCGCTCCGCGCGTTTTTCTTTTTTCTACGTCATTGCGAGCGGAGCGAAGCAATCCATCTCTCCCCGTAGGGAAAGATGGATTGCTTCGTCGCTACGCTCCTCGCAATGACGGAGAAGCGTGCGTCCTACGCCACCATCAGCACGTAAAACAGAACCACCGGCGACAGCGTCAGGATCACCGACCAGATGCCGACGGCCCACAGAACGTCCTCGGTCGTAAAGCCCTGCGGCTGTTGTTCAGCGACAATGTTGTTTTCGAAATGCACGACGCGCCCCCGCGTTTTTTTGTTGTTGTAGGACGATTGATACGCGCTTCGTTTTAAAATCCCGGTCGCAATTTCGCTCGCATTTGACCGCACGCGCTACCGCCGGTTAACCAACGGGTGCTGGTTAACGTCTGGTCACCACAGTGCTTCAAGGTCGAATGATGCCGCGAGCGTGACATTAGAAGTTCGCGTGTATGGATATGCCCTCAAGAAAAAACGGGGGAACCAATGTTCAATTCCAAATATCCGACCTGCGAGCGCGCCCAGCGCGTGCATGACGTGCTTCTGGTGTCGTCGTTCGCCGTCTGGGCGATGCTGCTCGGCTTCGCGCCGATCATGACGTACCGCATGCTGATGAGCTGACGCCGGCTGGCCCTCTCACCCGTTTGGGCGAGAGGGCGCCGACGTTTGGTGACAGGAGCGTGAATTCGCGCTCGTGACTTATGCCCGCCGCAACAATGGCGGGCTGCGCCGCTCGATTTCCCGGTCCAGCAGGGAAGCGAGTTCGGCGCCAACTTCCACCATCGGCAATCTGACCTCGGGGCTGTCGATCAGCCCGTGGCGCGCCAGCCAGTATTTGGCCGGCGCCGGGCTCGGCTCGGTGAACAGCAGCCGCGTCAGGTCGGAGATTCCGTTCCAGCACGCCTGCGCACCGGCGACGTCGCCTTGTCTCCAGAGCGTCTGCACCGTCGCAAACGCCTCGGTCTCCAGATGCGCCGACAGCAGGATGGCGCCGTCAGCGCCGTCGGTGAGCGCCTCGTGATACTGCGCGTCATCGCCGGTCAGCACACGAAAGCCGGACGGCCGCCGCGCCAGCAAATCGATCGACTGCGCCCGATCGGCGGTACAATCCTTCATGCCGACGATGTTGCGATGGTTCGCGAGCCGCAGCAGGGTCTCGGTGGTGAGGTTGACCGCGGTCCGGTACGGAATGTTGTAGAGCACGATCGGCCATGAGGCGTGGTCGGCCAGCGCTTCGAAATGCTGCACCAGGCCGCGCTGCGAGGGGCGGATGTAATAGGGGCTCGCGATCAGATAGCCATCGATCGGCCACGCCGCCGTCTCATCCAGCGCATCCATCATCTTCGCGGTCGAGGCGCCGGACAGGCCGAGCAGGATCGGGATGTAGCGCCGGCAAAGGGAAATTTCCGCACGCACCACCGCGACCAGCTGTTCCAGCTCGGTGATCGAGAGCGCCATGCCTTCGCCGGACGTCGCCGCGAGGATCAGCCCGTCGACGGGGCCGCCGGCATAGTGCGCGACGAGCCGCCGCAGGCTCGGCACGTCGAGTTCGCCGTCGCGGAATGGCGTGACGAGGGGCAGCCACAGGCCTTGCAGCCGGTTGTGCAGATCGGTCGAGGGTCGTTCAGTCATGGTTCCATCTCCTTCGGGGGTAACGCCGGGAGACGGGAACAATAAAAAACCCCGTCCAGACGGCGGGGTTTCGGGATCGCAGGCTTGCGGCAGTTTATCGCGCGCGTCGATCTCGGGTCCCCGGATGGGGGCCTTTTTTCTTCGACGACAGAGTTGCGCACGAATTCGTGATCATGTGCGGATGATGGTAGCAGAGCACGGCATTGTCAATGCGCGCAGGAACATGACTCGCCGGTGAAGGCCCAAAGGTTACCAACGACAAGGGTAACCAACTATCTGGTTGGCGAAGAAAAAAAGCCGGGCCCAAAAGAGCCCGGCTTAGGTATTGGCCACGTGAGGCCGACACAATCACCTTCCAAGAGGGATTACTGAACTGTCACGCCACTGGAGGAGGGGGACATATGCGTAACGTAACCGCTCAGCGTGGAAACACTATGATCCCCATCGGCGCCCTGCAGCAAGCGTGGGAGCCGCATGTCAGACATGCGGAGAGCGGGCCCTTTATAAATCCGGCTAATTACAAAGGTAATTACGAGGGCCAGCGCTGCGCCTTGCTCACCACGAAATCGCGGAACACCTGCACCCGCGCGACCGTCTTCAGCTCTTCGGGGTAGACGAAGTACGTATCCACCGCGATCGAGTCGGTCTCGCCGAACAGCTGCACCAGACGGTTGTTTTCCTCGACGAGGTAGTCGGGCAGGGCGGCGATACCGAGCCCCTGCTGACAGGCGCGGACGAGGCCGAGGATGTTGTTGACCTTGAAATAGGCCTCGCGCGGACCGGAGCCGTTGCGGCCGGCGTCGATCAGCCAGCTGCGGTTCTGCAGATGCGGCGGCACCTGCGCGTCGCCGAGCATGATGATGCGATGCGAGTCGAGATCGTCGAGCGTGCGCGGCGTGCCGAAGCGCTTGATGTATTCCGGCGAGCAATAGGCGTGGAAGCCGATCGAGAACAGCTTGCGCTGGATCAGGTCCGGTTGGGTCGGCTTGCGCGTGCGGATCGCGACGTCAGCCTCGCGCATCGACAGATCGAGATCCTCGTCGGTGACGATCAGCGAGATGCGGATGTCCGGATAGAGCGCGGTGAATTCGTCGAGCCGCGGGATCAGCCAGTTGATGCCGAGCGCCGGCGGGGTGGTGATCTTGAGATCGCCGCTCGGCCGCTCGCGGCTGTCGGTGAGCTTGGCGCGTGCCGCCTGCAACTGCATGAATACGTCATGCGCGGTGCGGAACAGCAGATCGCCCTGTTCGGTGAGGATCAGTCCGCGCGCGTGGCGGTGGAACAGCGACACCGCGAGCTCCTGCTCCAGCGCGCTGACCTGCCGCGATACCGCCGATTGCGAAAGTCCGAGTTGTTCGCCGGCATGGGTGAAGCTGCCCGCTTCCGCCGCCGCGTGAAACACCTTCAGCTTGTCCCAATCCATGTCCGTCATCCCGTTCCGTGTTCTGGGCATGGGCTATTCCGCCGCCGCGCGATCGCTCGCGCGCAAGGCCAGGAAACGCTCGGCTTCGAGCGCGGCCATACAGCCGAGGCCCGCAGCCGTCACCGCCTGCCGATATGTTTCGTCCGCGACGTCGCCGGCCGCGAACAGGCCGGGAATTGAAGTGGCCGTCGAATTCGCCGCCACCTCGACATAGCCGGACGATTTCAGCTTGATCTGGTCCTTGACGAGATCGGTCGCCGGCGAATGCCCGATCGCGATGAAGACGCCGTCGGTCGGCACGTCGGTCGTTGTGCCGCTCTTGACGTTCTTCAGCCTGATATGGGTGACCTTGTTCGGGTTCTCGGTGCCGCAGATTTCATCGACCGCCGAGTCCCAGATGACCTTGATCTTGGGATGCTTGAACAGCCGCTCCTGCAGGATGCGCTCGGCGCGGAAGTGATCGCGGCGATGCACGATGGTTACCTGCGAGGCGTGGTTGGTGAGGTACAGGGCTTCCTCGACCGCGGTATTGCCGCCGCCGACCACCACGACATTCTTGTTGCGATAGAAAAAGCCGTCGCAGGTGGCACAGGCCGATACGCCGCCGCCCTGGAATTTGGTTTCGGACGGTATCCCGAGCCAGCGCGCCTGCGCGCCGGTGGCGAGGATCACGGTTTCGGCGAGATACACATCGCCGCTGTCGCAGGTCAGGCGGAACGGCCGCTGCGAAAGCTCGAGCTTGCTCACGAGATCGGAGACGATTTTGGTGCCGACATGCACCGCCTGCTTTTCCATCTGCTCCATCAGCCAGGGGCCCTGGATGACGTCGGCAAAGCCCGGGTAATTCTCGACGTCGGTGGTGATGGTGAGTTGTCCGCCGGCCTGGATGCCTTGAATCAGCACGGGCTCCAGCATCGCGCGCGCCGCGTAGATCGCCGCGGTGTAACCGGCAGGGCCGGAACCGATAATGACGACCTTGGCATGGATAGGCGCGGGCATCGGCGGATCCCTCTCTTATTTGGGGGGTTGGTTATGGCTTGAGCAGAAAGCGCCCGGAAAGTCGTCGCGCGGCGCTGAAAGTGTCAAATCCAAGTCTAGGACATCTGGGAAGCTATGCAAGAATTGCAATCCATATAAGCGAATTTTCCCCGGAACTGCATCAATTGGCGCACTGCACGCGCAATAAAATTGCGCATGTCACGTCGGCTGCGCTAAGAGTATTTCTGGCCGTACCGGTCACCGCCAGCCAGTCCCAGGGAACCCGATCCGCGTGTCGAAGAATCTTGATGAAATCGACCTGAAAATTCTTGCCGAAATCCAGGCCGACGGCCGAATCACCAATGTCGAACTGGCCAAACGGGTCGGCATTTCGCCGCCGCCCTGTCTGCGTCGGGTCCGCACGCTGGAGGAAGAGGGCTACATCCAAGGCTATCGCGGCTTGCTCGATCCGCGGCGGCTGGGTTTCGACGTCACGGTGTTTGCCTCCGTACACCTCTCCAGCCAGGCGGATGCGGATCTGCGTGCGTTCGAGGAATTCGTCCGCGCCGAGCCGCTGGTGCGGGAATGCTGGATGCTGTCGGGCGAGGTGGACTTCATCCTCAAATGCGTCGCGCCCGACATGGCGACGTTCCAGGATTTCGTCACGCACCTGTCCGCCGCGCCGCATGTGCGCAACGTGCGGACCTCGCTGGTGCTGCACAATTCGAAATATGAGGCGGCGGTGCCGCTCGACGTGAAGGTGGCGGGCTGAAGCCCGGACCACCGTCATTGCGAGCGAAGCGAAGCAATCCATCGATCCGCAGAACGAATGGATTGCTTCGTCGCTAGCGCTCCTCGCAATGACGAACCTAACTCAGCGTTTCTTGCCCATCATCGCATCCACGCTCCACACGCCGCCGCCGGCAAAGAAGAAATACAGGCAGGCGAAGCAGAACAGGATCGCGGCGCTGCCGCCGTTGATGATCGGAATGAAGCCCTTGGGATAGTGTCCCATGAAATAGGCGAACGCCATTTCACCGGACAGGAGGAAGGCCACCGGCCGGGTGAGGAGGCCGATCATCAAGAGCGCACCGAGCACCAGTTCGAGCGAACCGGCCGCGCCGTAGAGCGACATCAGTTCGACCTTGGCGAACATCGGCAGGGGTGGATACTTGAACAGCTTGGCGACGCCATACTGAAACAGCAGCAACCCGGTGATGAAACGGAAGATGCTGAGAACCATCGGCTCTGCGCCGGCGAGCATTTTGTTGAACTTGTCCATTGTCCGCTCCTCAAGCCCGCTTGGTGATGGCGTCGACGCTCCACGGTCCTGCGCCCGCGGTCGACAGATACAAACAGGTGAAGCAGTACAGGATAGCCAGCGTGCCGCCGTTGACGAGCGGCAGGAAGTTCGTCGGGAAATGGCCGATGAAATAGGCGCATGCCATCATGCCGGACAGAACGAAGGCGGCCGGGCGCGTGCACAGGCCGATGATCAGAAGCGCGCCGCCGATCAGTTCGATGAAGCCGGCGGTGCCGATGAGCGAGAGCGGCTTGACGTTGGCGTACATCGCAACCACCGGGAAGCCGATGATCTTGCCCATGCCGTACTGGATAATCAGCAGGCCGGTGATGATGCGCAATATACTCAATACGCGCGGCGTCCACGCCGCGAGTGCTTCTGTCATGATTGTCCCCCAAGGTTGGATCGAGGGCCAATTGGTAACGTGTCGCGGGCTTGAGGAAAAGCGCACGGCCGCCGGAATCAGATGACGTTTTGCGGAGCAGCAAAGGAATAATTCTGGATGGAGAGTGTTTGCTGCGGCGCTCCACAGCTTGCCCGGCCGGTTACTTCGAGGTGACTCTGCGTCAGAGTGACGCCTGCGCACGAATGCCAAGCGTCGGCCCCGATATCATTGCGCGCCGACGCAGCGAACGGCTTTCGGCTGGCACGCAAACCCGATGTTGGAGCACACGGCAGGCTCGCCATTGGCGCCGCGCGAGCAGTTGACGCAGCCGTCGGTCCAGCGGCTGCAGTCCGGCGGACCGTGCCGGATCGAGATTTCCTTTTGGGTCGTTTTGGGGACGATGCGTGGCGGGATCGAAAGTTCGGCCGCGACGGAGACGTGCCAACCGCCGATCAGCAGCATCAGCGCGAGGGCGATCTGCGCAACGAGAATCCTGCTCCGTCGCATGCCGTCTTTCCCAGGCGCGTCCCGGCGTATCTTGCGCAGATGCAGCGAACCGGCGGACAGC
>JAQSDT010000780.1 GCA_029946075.1 bacterium
GCCGCGGAGTATGGGTCCCTGCGTTCGCAGGGACGACGAGAATCCTTACGAGTTGCCGCGGTCTTCGCGGAACAGATCCAGCTTCTGCTGCACCGGACGGTCGGAGAAGCTGAACAGTACCGAATCCGTATCCGACTCGTGCGTGACCCACTGCCAGCTCGGTACCACGAACAGGTCGCGTGCGCCCCATTCGAACGTCTGGTCGCCGATCCGCGTGCGACCCTTGCCTTCGATGGCGGCGAACACGGTGGCGTCGGTCGAGCGATAGCGCGCGGTCTTGAAGCCCTTCGGCAGCATCTGAATGAAGGTGCCGATGGTCGGCATCGCAAAATCGCCGGTCTCGGGATTGGAGAATTTCAATTTCAGCCCGTGGCAGGCGTCCCATTCGTTGCGGGTCTTGGCCTGCTCCAGCGCCTCGCGGGTGTAGCTGTAGGGGTAGTTGAAAATCGGCGACGTCTTGGATTTGCGCTTCTCGTCCACCGGCAGGAGATTGTGGCCGTAGCGGGCAAAGCTGTCGCCGGAGGGCTTGCTGATCTTTTGCTGATCTTCGTTCGAACCTTCGGCAAACGACGCGTCGAAGAACTGCACCATCGGGATGTCCAGGCCGTCGAGCCAGAACATCGGCTCATTGGTCTCGTTGGAATGGTCGTGCCAGGTCATCGACGGCGTGATGACGAAATCGCCGGGCTCCATCAGCGTGCGCTCGCCATCGACAGCGGTGGCCGCACCCTTGCCTTCGAGCACGAAGCGCAGCGCCGACTGGCTGTGCCGGTGGGCCGGGGCGACGTCGCCGGGCACCACCATCTGCACGCCGGCGAACAGCGACGTCGTGATCCTCGACTGGCCGCGCAGGCCGGGATTTTCCAGCACCAGCACGCGACGCTCGGCTTCCCTGGCGGTGATCAGCTTGCCGGCCTCGGTCATGTAGTCGCGGATGGCATCGAACTTCCACAGATGCGGCCGACAGGCGCTGCGCGGCTCCGGCGTGATCAGATCGTTCATCACGTTCCACAGCGCGGAGAGGTTTTCGCCGTCGATCTTCTTGTAGAACGCCTCGCGCTCCGGGGTCTTCTGCACGGCATCCATGGTTAGCCTCCCACTATTTTTGTCGGCACTAGATTGACAGTATACTTACAATATCGGTATCGTCAATTACCGCCGCTTCAGGCGTAATGAGAAATTACCGGGGAGGTTCCAATGAAGCTGCACGGCTATTTCCGCAGTGCCGCGGCGTACCGGGTCAGGATCGCGCTCAATCTGAAGGGCCTGTCGACCGAGCATCTGCCGCATCACCTTCGCAAGGGCGAGCAATGCGCGCCGGCCTATCTCGCGATCAATCCGCAGGGGCTGGTGCCGGCGCTGGAAGACGACGCGGGCGCCGTGCTGACGCAATCGCTGGCGATCGTCGAGTGGCTCGATGAGACCCATCCCGACCCGGCGTTGCTGCCCGCCGATCCGCTGCGACGCGCCAAGGTGCGCGCCTTCGCGATGGCGCTCGCCTGCGACACCCACCCGGTACAGAATCTCAAGGTATTGAACCGGCTGCGGCAGCTCGGCGTGCCTGAGGAGAAAGTGACGGAGTGGGCGGCATGGGCCAATCGCGAGGGGCTGGCCGCCTGTGAAGCCCTGATTGCCGGAGAGAGCGGGCCATTCTGCTTTGGCGCGATGCCGACCATCGCGGACATCAGCCTGGTGCCGCAGCTCGGCAACGCGCGGCGCTTCGGCGTCGATGTCTCGGTCTTTCCACGCCTCCTGAAGGCAGAGGCTGCAGCCAGGGAAATGAAGGCGTTCGCGGACGCCGCACCTGACAGGCAGGCCGATGCCGAGTAAGCCCGCGCCCATCACGATGGATGCGGTCTACGCCGCGCCCGGCTATCTGTTCCGCCGGATGCAGCAGATCGCGGTCTCGATCTTCGTCGAGGAATGCAGGGCGTTCGACCTGACGCCGGTGCAATATGCTGCGCTGGTGGCGATCCACACCCATCCCGGCATCGACGCGACGCGGCTATCGGCGGTGATCGCGTTCGATCGCTCCACGCTCGGCAACGTGATCGAGCGGCTGGAGAGCAAGGAGTTGATCGAGCGCAAGCCGTCGAGCGAGGACAAGCGGGTCAAGCTGCTTTACATCTCGAAATCGGGTTCGGCCGTGCTGCGCGAGATCATGCCCTCGGTGGAGCAGGCGCAGGCGCGAATGTTGCAGCCGCTGAAACCGGCCGACCGCAAGGCGCTTTTGGCGCTGCTGACGCAACTGGTGGACCTCAACAACGAGGCCTCGCGCGTGCCGCTGCGCGCCGGGGATGCGCTGGAGCATCTGGGAAAGTCGGGGTGAGGGATACGGCGCCGTAAACGCCATTGTCGTCCCGGCCTTGAGCCGGGACCCATAACCACCGAAGCTGATGGTAGGTAGGCTGGAACTGCTTTCGAATGCAGCCGTCGATAGCGGTGGATATGGGTCCCGGCGTTCGCCGGGACGACGATGTGAGTTACATCTTCATCACCGACTGTCGATCGATCTTGCCGGTGCCGGTCTTCGGCAATTCCGCGATGAACCGGATCTCGCGCGGATATTTGTACGGCAGCAGCTTTGCCTTGACGAAATCCTGCAACTTCCGGGTCGTGGCCGTTTCGTCGAACGCGGTTCTGTTCATCACGACCACCGCCTTCAGCGTCATGCGCCGGTCCGGCAGTTCGGCGGCGTAGACGGCGCATTCCCTGATATCGGGGTGTTCGGCGAGGCAAAGCTCGACTTCGAGCGGATAGACCCATTGCCCGGATATCTTGATCAGATCGTCGGCGCGGCCTCGAAAGAAATGGAAACCGTCGGCATCGCGAACGAAGCGGTCACCGGTATAGATCCAACCCGCGTCGCGGATCGTCTCCGCCGTCTTGTCCGGCCGGTTCCAGTACAGCGGCGTGTTGGAATCGCCGCGCACCCACAAAATTCCTTCCTCGTCGTCGCCGACTTCCTTGCCGTCCTTGTCCCGGAGCAGGATCTCATAGCCGGGAACACGCAGGCCCGCGGCGCCAAGCTTCTTCTTCCCGGGCCAGTTGGAAAGGTAGATGTGCAGCACTTCGGTCGAGCCGAGGCCTTCGACGATCTCAAGGCCCGTCAGCGCCCTCCAGCCGTTGAAGACTTCCGCCGACAACACCTCGGCCGCCGACAGCGCCATGCGCAGCGACGAGAAGTCGGTGCTCGAAGCTCCCTCGGCCTTGGTGAGCGATGTATAGAGCGTCGGCAATCCGAAGAAGACCGTCGGGCGATATGCTGCGATTGCATCGAAGATCATTGCCGGCTTCGGTTGGCCCGGCATCAGCAGTGTCGCCGCGCCGACCGAGAACGGGAAGGTGATGGCGTTACCAAAACCATAGGCGAAGAAGATCTTTGGCACCGAGAAACAGATGTCATCGGGACCAAGCTTCAGCACGCTGCGGGCAAAGGCCTGTTCGCTGTAGGCCATGTCGTGCTGCAGATGCACGATGCCCTTCGGCCGGCCGGTCGAGCCCGAGGAATACATCCAGAACGCCATCTCGTCGCGATGAGTGTCGGCTTCCGCCAGCTGGCCCGGAAATCTCTGCAGCCATTGGGTGGCGATCCGCGTATCCGGCACCGCGTGCCCGCCGGCGTCGCCGTTGACCACGATCAGCGTCTGCAGCGACGTGTCCTTGCAGGCCTCGACGGTAAATCGCGATGTGAATTCGGCGTCGGCGACCGCCACCGCCGCGCCGGCATCCGCAAGATAGAATTGCAGGAGGTCAGGCGGAGTCAGCGTGTTGATCAATAACGGCACGAAGCCGGATCGCACCGCGCCGAAAAACGCGGCCGGATAGACCGGCGTATCGTCGAGGAACATCAGGATACGATCGCCGCGCTTGAGGCCCAGCGACTGAAATCCATGCCCCCACTGCGCAGCCTCCGCGCAAAGCTGCGCATAGGTGCGGGGACCGCCGGGGCCTGTCAGCGCCAGCCGGTCGCCGCGACCGGCGGCGAGATTGTCGAACAGAATCCGGCTCGCATTGTAGCGCTCCGGAATCGCGAACCCGATCTCGCGGGCGCCGGGATTGTCGCGCGGCACGTTGTCGGAAATGACTGATGTCATGATCGGCTCCCGATCTTCCTTGCGGCCTCGTAGCGCGCCATGAATTGCGGCGACATCGCGCGCAGCCGCGCATCGTCGATCCGCCCGGAGCGGGTGATGTAGCTGTAGGCGAAATCCATCAGGTCGAGCTTCATATGTTCGGGGAAATGTTCATACCAGTCGGCGCTGGTGCGCGCCGCCGTCACCAGTTTTTTCACGATCGGTTTGCGCTCGGCCTGGTAGCGGGCGAGGCCTGCAGCAATATCCGACTCCGCCTCCAGCGCCTTGGTCAGCGCAATTGCGTCCTCGATCGCAAGTCGGGTACCCGAGCCGATCGAGAAATGCGCCGAGTGCAGCGCGTCGCCGATCAGCACCATGTTGCCGTGCGACCAGTTCTCGTTCCAGATCCACGGGAAATTGCGCCATACCGACTTGTTCGAGATCAGTGAATGGCCGTCCAGCGTATCGGCGAAAATCTCCTCGCAGATCGACTGCGACTGCTCGATGGTCTTGTGCTCGAAACCGTAGGCTTGCCAGGTCGCCGCGTCGCACTCGACCAGGAAGGTGCTCATCGCGGGCGCATAGCGGTAGTGATGCGCGTTGAAGGAACCGAGATCGGTCTTCACGAAGGTCTGCGACAACGTGGCGAAGCGCTTCTTGGTGCCGTACCAGGCGAACTTGTTGGTCGAATGCGATACCGAAGCGCCGAACGGCTGTTCGAAACTGCGGCGCACCAGCGAGTTCAGTCCGTCGGCCGCCACGATCAGATCGTATCCACAGAGCTCGTCCATCGTCTGGATGGAGGTCTCGTACCGAGGCGTGACGCCGGCGGCGCGCACGCGCTGCTGCAGGATGGTCAGCAATTCCAGCCGGCCAATCGAGGAAAAGCCGACGCCGTCAATCTCGACGTTCTCGCCGCGCAAATTGAGCGTGATGTTCTTCCAGCTCTCCATCCGCGGCGCGATGGCGTCTACCGTCTCCGGATCGTCAGCGCGCAGGAATTCGAGCGCCTGCTCGGAGAACACGACGCCAAAACCCCAGGTCGCGCCTTCGGGGTTCTGTTCGAACAGGTCGATCTCTGCGTCCGGGTGACGCCGCTTCCAGAGATAGGCGAAGTAGAGACCGCCGGGGCCTCCGCCGATCACGGCGATACGCACGTCTTCCTCCCAAATTCGACAGTATGCTTACTAATTGGCCCGAGACTAATCCGGACCGGAAATTTCCGCTATAGAAAAAATGAACGAGCGGAGGGCAGTCTGGACGTGCGCGTGAGCTCAGCTCTCGGACAGCGGAGGCCGGCCGGCCAGCATCATCCGTCGGCGATGGATGGAATCTTCCAGTCGCTGCGCCAGCGAAACCAGCGTTGCGATGTCCTGCGCGTTCTCGTTTTTGACGGCGTTGGCCATTTCGGCGTCCAGCGCCGCGTCGACCTGGTTTTCAATCTCGGTCAGTTCGGCGTCGCTCGTCACTTCCCTTATTCGGCGCGGCAGGGCGAACAGGGTCTTCATCGTAGCTTCAGTGGGTTCCGCACGTGCGATCCCGAGGAACCGCCATCCGGCCGCAAAGATCGAAGCCAGTGCGCCCAGCACCATCGGCGTCAGGTAGATCCAGTTGCTGTATCTGTCCATGAAGCTTTGCTGGGTGCCGTTGTAGTAGGCCGCGGCGCCCGGATGAACGGCGATATAGGCGTCAGGGTCGGTGTCGGGGGCCGTCAAACCCGCCAGCAGCGGCTGATCGCGCACGAGGTCGTTGCGGGCGCTGATGACCGCCTGCGTCAAGGTCGTGATCAGATCCGGGTCGAGCGTCTTGTTGGCGACGAGGTAGGAGCCGACGCGGAGCGTGGTCAGGTCCGCATCCGGGACCGGCGGATTGCCGCGCAGGGTCCCGAGCGGAATATCGAAGCTTTCATACGCACCTTCCACGTCCGCGATGGCGCCGGCGGACTCCACCGGGATCAGGATCGGCAAGGAATTGTGACTGCCGCGGAAGAAGAAGCGCCGTATCAGGGAGAGATATTTTTCGTTCAGGGGAACGACCGCCAGGAATGCACCGGCTTCCTTCGACTGGATCGCACGCGGCGTATCCGCGGGTGCGATGTTCCTGAACGTGACCTTGTCGCCGAGGTCGTATTCCTTCTTCAGGGCCTCGACGATCTTGCCGTTGATCTCGCCGCCAATGACGCCGACGGTGTGACCTCTCAATTTCTCGATGCTGTTCAACCCCGAGCCCGGCAGGGCCAGGATCATCAGCACGGACTTGTTGACCAGCACGACGCTTCGCGCCTGCGAGAGATCGCCGACATCGGCGCGAACGATGGCGAGATCGGATTTTCCGGCGGCGAAGGCTTTTGCAGAATCCAGAACGCTGTCGGTCGGAATGATCCTGATACGCACGACGGATTTAGCGGCATCGAGCCGGCTGGCGACAAGCGACGCGATCTTGGATGCCTCGCCGTCGAACGATCCGACAGCGAGCGTCAGCGTGACCGGCTTCGAATAGACCCGATACGCAACGAGGCCTGCACCGAGCGCGACGCCAACGAGGCCCGTCAGCAGCACGACGCGCGCCCAGAGCGGCAGCGGAACGGACAAATGCTTCATGCGGTTCGGATCATCGCGCGTGTGCCCAGCCTGTCAGCGATCGATGCTGGCATATCCTGCGCGACCCGCAAAAAAGGTGCGACCCCATCAGGATCGGCCGCGGCGTGACCCATGATGACGCCGCGGCCGTCTCGATGAACAGTCTCAGGTGCAGCGGCGCACCTTGACGCCGCCGACCCATACCCAGCGGCATACTGCGACGGGCTTGCGGACGACGACCGCGCCGCGCGGACCCGCGCAGCCGGCGCGCACGACGCCATTGGCGCATACCGCGGCGCTGGCCTGCGTCGATTCGAATGTCATGGTGGCGCCGAAGGCGAACAGGGCGGAGGCGATGATCAGGAAAGTGCGCATGTTGATCTCCCGGGCTTTGGATTGATGTCGTTCGGAATGGTTTCTTCTGACGCTTCTCGATCTCAAAGGTGCTGCGGCTGCCGATCGCGCGCTGGTACGCCGATCTTTTCCGTACCTTGGCTCAGGCCTGCGCCTACTTCCTTTCGGCCTCAGCCAGCACCTTCTTGCAGGCGGGCGAGATCTTGTCGCCTTCCTTGGCAAGGCACGCGATGATGCGGCCGCCGCCGGGTGCTACGCTTTTGCAATACTTTTCGTAGTCGCCCATGCACGCGTTGCGTTGCGCGGCGGTCAGGTCCTGGGCAAAGGCGCCCTGCGACAGAACGAGGAGGGCGGTAGCGGTCAGGATGGTGCGCAGCATCGGTCTTCCTTTCTTCGGGGTGGCTGATCGTCGATTTCTGTCCGCAGGTCGCAAGGCAAGCCTGCTTGCTTCTTGATGGCGGACCCGGTGTAGTAAATCTCCTGTAAAAAAAGCGCGAGGAGGACCCATGGCAGGGGTCAGGGCCAAATGGCTGGCGTTCTATGCCGAATACATCGAGCCGGTATCGAAAGAGATTTTCTCCCACGTCGAAAAGATGATCATCGGGACGCTGATCATATCGGCCGGCGCCCACGTTTCGAGCACCGAGCCCTGGATCGAACTGTTCGGGTATCTGCGACACGGCCTCGTCGGCCGCGGCGTCATGCTGTTCGGCGTCATCCTGCTGCTGCTGAACTTCATCGATGGCCTCTACAAGCTCGCAAGGCTCAACTGGCATATTGCGTACCAAATCCTGATGACGATCCTCTACATCGCCCTGTCGGTCCGGCTGATCCAGCTCATCCTCGCCTTTCGCGGGGAGTGACCGGCGATCACGCACCTTGGTGAGATCGCCGGCGCCCCCGATTCACTGTGCCGCGAATTGCGACAGCACATCCTTGCAGGCCGGTGAAATCCGGGCCGCGTTGGTAGCAAGGCACTGCACGATCCGGCCGCCGCCCGGTGCCACGCCGCCGCAGATCGTGCGGACGTCCGCACCGCAGGCCGAGCGCAGCACGAACAGTTCTTCGCGCGGGCGCATCGGACGCAGCACGATCACGGTCGGTGCCGCCGGCGCTGCGGCGGCGGCTCCAGCCGCGGCCGGTGCAGCTGCAGGCGTTGCTGCACCGCCGCCGCCAGCGGCGGCAACGGCCTTCTCGCAGGCCGGTGAAAGCTTGGACTTGTTTTTCTCGAGGCATTGCAATGCCGGGGCACCACCGGTCGGTACACCCGCGCAAACCTTGGGATAATCAGAGCGGCAGGCGCTGCGGATGGCGGAGATCTGCGCGCTGCTTGGCTGGCCTGCCGCCGCGCCGCCGCTCGCGGCCTTCGGTTCGGCAGATTTCGGAGCCGCTGATGCCGCCGCAGGTTTAGTCTCGGCGGCGGGCTTGGCCGCCGCCGGCGCGGACTCTGCCTTCGGCGCAGCCGGTGCTTCGACGGCACGCACGGCGCCCTGGCAGCCCGAAGACAGGCTCGACATGTTCTTCTGCAGGCATTGCAGCGACGCTTCGCCGCCCGGCGGGACACTGGAGCAGTGCGCCATGTAGTCGGACCGGCATTGCGACTTGATCGCTTCGCGCTGCGCTTCGCTCGGCGCCTGCGCCAACGCTGCGGTTGCGAACATCGCGGCCAACGCCAGCGACGGCGCAAGCTTCGCCGCACGTTTCAACGTGTTGATCATTTGAATAAATCCTTTTGCTATCGCCGGAGCCGCTGCTTCAACTGACTTCAAATCTCGAATGTGCTGCAGAAAAAATTCAGGCGCGCCACATCATTTTCGGTTTCGGGTTCCACTGCAAGCGGATTGTTGCTATTTTTGTCGGATGGCCGCCGGCCGATTTCTGAACGACAAGCGTTTTTCGAATAATTATCAGAGGCACGAAAAATGAAGCCCAAGCGTTCGCCGGTACCGACTACAACGAACCGCGCAGCACCACAAAAGGGCCTCATTGTCTGCCGAGCGACAACAGCGATTGTCTTCGCATGTATGTTAAGTGCCTGCGAACAAAATGCTTTTGTGCCGCCGCCACCCGCCAAGGTTGATGTGGCCGTACCGGTGCAGGGATCGTTTACGCGCTATCTGGAGGCGACCGGCAACACGGCGCCGATCAAGAATGTCGATCTGGTCGCGCGCGTGCAGGGCGTTCTGCAAGCGATCAACTATAAGGACGGCACCTTCGTCAAGGAGGGCACGCCGCTGTTCACGATCGAGCCCGAGACCTACAAGCTGAAGCTCGAACAGGCGCAGGCGGCCGAAGCCGGCGCGCAGGCCTCGGTGCGGCAGACCGATGCGGATTTCAAGCGCCAGCAGGAATTGGTGCAGCGGCAGGCCGTTGCACAGGCAACGCTCGATAATTCCACCTCGGCCCGCGACAATGCGCAGGCGAACCTGCTGCAGGCCCAGGCCAACACCAAGATCGCGGCAGTCAACTACGGCTACACCAATGTAGTCGCGCCGTTCGACGGCATCGTCTCGGCGCATCTGGTTTCCGTCGGCGAATTGGTCGGTGCGTCGTCGCCGACGCAGCTTGCCACCATCGTGGCGCTCGATCCGATCTACGTGAATTTCAACGTCAACGAACAGGACGTGTTGCGGATTCGCACGGAAGCCCGCAAGCGCGGCATGACGCCGGATGACCTCAGGCAATTGCCGGTCGAAATCGGCTTGCAGACCGAGACCGGTTACCCGCACAAGGGCAAGCTCGACTACGCCTCGCCGACGCTGAACCAGTCGACCGGTACGCTGCCGGTGCGCGGCGTGCTGCCGAATGCCGACCGCGCGCTGCTGCCGGGCTTCTTCGTTCGCGTCCGCGTACCGCTCGAAGAGCAGAAGAACGCATTGATGGTGCCGGACGCGGCGCTTGGCAGCGATCAGGCCGGTCGCTACGTGCTGGTCGTGAACAGCGAGAACGTCGTCGAGCAGCGCAAGGTTCGGATCGGGCCGCTGGAAGGCGGGCTGCGCGTGATCGAGGAGGGGCTGAAGGCCGACGATCGCGTCGTCACGGCGGGTCTGCTGCGCGCGATTCCCGGCCAGAAGGTCGATCCGCAGCCCAAAAAGGTCGAAGCGCGGCCGGCTGCGGCCAAGTAGGGGCCGGCCATGATTTCAAAGTTCTTCATCGAGCGGCCGGTACTTTCCAACGTCATCGCGATCCTGATGATCCTGATCGGCGGCGTCTGCCTGTTTCGGCTCGCCGTTGCGCAATATCCCGATGTGGTGCCGCCGACGGTGCAGGTTACCACCCGCTACCCCGGCGCAAGCGCCAAGACCGTGATCGACACCGTTGCGCTGCCGATCGAGCAGCAGGTCAACGGTGTCGAGGACATGCTTTACATGCAGTCCTACAGCGGCGCCGACGGCACCTATTCGCTGACCGTTACCTTCCAGATCGGCACCGACCTCAACTTCGCGCAGGTGCTGGTGCAGAACCGGGTGTCGAGCGCGCTCTCGCAGTTGCCGCAATCGGTACAGAACCAGGGCGTCACCGTTCAGAAGAAGTCGACGGCGATCCTGCTGTTCGTGACGCTGACCTCGCCGAAATCGACCTATGACAGCCTGTTCCTGAGCAATTACGCTACCATCAACATCCGGGACGAGCTGTCGCGCCTGCCGGGCGTC
>JAQSDT010000781.1 GCA_029946075.1 bacterium
GGGGAGAGGGTTAGGGTGAGGGGCTGCCTCACCAAATTCGCTAGCAGTGAGTCCGCGGAGACTCCCCCTCACCCGCCGCTTCGCGTCGGCCTCTCCCCGCAAGCGGGGCGAGGCTAGAAGCAGCGCGTCTCGCGCTTACCGGTGCGGGTTCGGATACACCAGACTGCGCCAGCCGGAGCGGTCGAACGGCGACCAGTCGCCCTCCTTTTGCGCCAGCCGGTCGGCGACCGCGTAGACCGCCGCGGGATGGTGACCCATGCCGCAATGGCTGCTCTCGACCTCGATGCTCTCCGAGTGAGCGGAGGTCTTTTCCATGCAGCCCTGCCAGGCGCAGATGCCGTCGGTGCGGCTGAAGATCGCGGTGGTCGGCACCGGCGGGGTTTCCATCAGCGCGCCGCCAAAGCGGGCGTCTTCCTCGTCGGCGCGGCGGCCGCTGGCCATTTCGTAGACGCGCCAGGCGTTGGTCGCCTTCGGCCCCGATGCGAACGGGCTGCCGAGCGTGATCACGCCGCGCACGCGGTCCGGCATCATCTTGGCGAGCTGACGCGCGTAGAGACCGCCGAGGCTCCAGCCGACCAGCGAGACCTTGCGACCATGGGCGTCGTTGAGCTCATGCACCAGATCGACCATCGCGTTCTGCACGCCGTGGCGCAGACCGAGGTTACGGCCCTGACGCCAGCCCGAGACGGCATAGCCGCGGTTCTTCAGGAAGCTGCGCAGCGGGCGCGTCGATGTATCCGACGCCATCAGGCCGGGCAGGACGAGTACGGGGTGACCATCGCCTCGCGGCGCGAGGCTCAGCAGCGGCAACGCGCCGAGGAACGCGCCCAATTCCGAAATGGCTCGCCCTTCCAGGAACATCAGGGTTCTGGACGGCGGAGCAAGCGTCTGCGCAGCAACGGACATCGTATCTCCTCTCGGGCTCGGCCCCTTACGTCTCGGCAGCCGGCCACTGGTTCAGTTTAAGACTTCACCTGTAGAATCGTTCCGCAACGCAACATTATTGCCCAAAAAGCTAAGGAACACGTTTTCGTCTTGCAAGCCGGTGACATCCCGGCCGGGATAACTAAAAGCGTTGACGTGATGAATTAGTCACAGCAGCCGCAGCAGATATTCCAGGGTGTAGAGCGCCAGGCCTGCAAGCCCGCCGATCAGCGACCCGTTGAAGCGGATGTATTGCAGGTCGCGGCCGATGTTGATTTCGATCAGCGCGATCAGCTGCCCCATGTCCCACGATTTCACCTGATCCGAAATGAAGGTCGAGACGCCGCTCTTCTGTTCGGCGACCACGCTGCGCAACACCGCGACGAGGCCCTGGTTGATCTCGGCGCGCAGTTCGGCATCGCCCGCCAGCGCCTCGCCCGCGGTCATGAACATCCGCACCAGATATTGCTGCAGCACCTGCGTCTCGCCGGATGCGCTGCGTTCGAAGAACGAGCGCACATTGGCCCAGACGGTGCGCGCCAGACCGGTGAGTTCGGGCCGCGCCAGCAGATCGCGTTTGAGGCCATCGATGCGCTCGGCATAGGACGGATCGGTGCTGAGCTTGTCGACGAAGGTCAGCACCATGCGATCGAACTCTCCCCGGAAAGGATGTTCGGGATCGCTGCGCACTTCATCGAAGAACGCGGTTGCCGACGCCACGATCTTGTTCACCAAAAATCTGTCGGCGCGATAGAATTTCAGCAGCGTCGGCAGTTCGTCGCGGATTTTTTCGCGGATCGCCGCCATGGTGTCGGCCTGCGTCAGCGCCTGATGCACCGCGCGCAGGATGTCGTCGAGCAGGCCCTGGTGCCGGCCTTCCTTCACGAACGCGCGCAGCGTGCCGGCGGCCAGCGGCGCGAGATCGATCGACATCAGCTGCGAGGTGATGCGCCGGCTGACGAACGTCATCAGTCCGGAGTTTTCGGTTGCCGCCACCGCTTCGGGCAGAAGGCGCAGCGCGAAGCGCGCCAGATCCTCGCTGCGCTTCCTGTCGCGCAGCCAGTCGGCGATGAACGATCCGAAATCGATCTGCCGCAGCTTGGCCTCGACCGGGGTCGCTTCCAGGAAATGCTGCTCGATGAATTCACCGAGCTTGTCGGCGATGCGGTGCTGGTTGCCCTGGATGATCGCCGTGTGCGGGATCGGCAGTCCCAGCGGCCTTTTGAACAGGGCGACGACAGCGTACCAGTCGGCGAGCCCGCCGATGGTAGCCGCCTCCGCAAACGCCGCGACGAAGCCGAAAGCCGGATGCACCGGCAGCAGCGCCTTGGCGGCAAGGAAGATGGCAAACGTCGCCACCAGCACCGACGTCGCCAGCAATTTCACGCGCCGCAGTTCGGCGGCGCGTGCCGCGTCGCCGGGCGTGTCGATGCTGAAGGTGGCGGGCAGAGACATGGCGGCTTTCGAAGACAAGCGTCCGAACCAGCCTACCCGTCATTGCGAGCGCGGCGAAGCAATCCATCTCACCGCACGGGCAGCTATGGATTGCTTCGTCGCTTCGCTCCTCGCAATGACGGAGGAGGATGAATCCGATGTATGCGGGTACCCGACAAAAAGAAGGCCCGCCTAAGCGGGCCTTCCAAATCGTCAGTTGTCAGGCGACACGCAATCAGGCGGTCTTGGAATAGACCTTCGAGAAATTGTCCTGCGCGGTCTTGGCACCGTCGGCGACGAGCTTGCCGAGATATTCGGAGGTGGCCTTGGCACGGGAGACGAGAACCTCGCCACGCGCGCGGACCATTTCCGACTGGATCTGGGCGGCTTCGCTCAGCGACTTGGCCGAAGCGAGCTTGTCGATGCCGGCGAAGAACGCTTCCGCGTCCTGATACATCGCCTGCTGGATGTTGCGGCTGATCTTGGCGGCCTCGGAAACCGAACCGGCAACGGCGGTTTCGATGGCGGCGGTGACCTTCTCGGAGCCGGCATGCATGTCGGCAGCGCGAACCTTCGCGGTCTCGGCCTGCTTCTTCACGAACTCACGGGCGGCTTCCGGAACTTCCATGTTCTGGAGCTTGGTGAACGCCTCGGTGACGGGCGCGAAGGCTTCCTTGACGGTGTTCAGCACGGAATTGGTTTCGGTGGTCATTGGGGCTTCTCCATCCTCAGGTTTGAGCTATGGGCTCACCCCGTCCGGATTGGCCCGGGGCAGGCGTGTTATGTCACGGTTAATGGTGCGACGCAACATCAATGTTGCATCGCGATATCACGAACTCGTGATCAGCCTGATCGATGGGCGGGTTGCCCCCGGAACCAGCAAAAACTCGACTTTAGGCTAACGCCCGAGCCGAGAATTCCTACTTTGCATGGGGTTGTTTTGCAGATTTTGAATCCGCCCCTGCGCCGCCAGTGCTGGACGGCCGTCCTTAGTGCTGGACGGCGCCCGGAAGCCCATAGGCCTCCATCTGCGCCCGGACCTGCGCCACATTGTGCCCGAGCACGACGATGTCGTGCTTCTTGCCGTCGACGTCCCGGACATGGTCCCGCAGCAGCGCCTCGGCCTTGAAGCCGAGGCTCTCGAACAGCGCGATCGCCGCCTGCTGGTCGACCGTCATCTGCACCGAGAGCTTTTCCAGCCCGGCACCGAGCGCGAGCGCAAACGTCTCCTGCGACAGCGCCCGGCCGACGCCCTGCCCGCGGACGTCGAGCGACACCACCATCCGGATCTCGCCGACATGGGGCGACCAGGAGTGCGGGTCGCGCACCAGCGTGCCGCAGCCGACCACCGCGCCGCCCTTGAACGCGACGAGGCTGACGATGGCGCCGCGCTCGATCTCGTTGATCCACGCCGACAGCACCTTGGGCTGGCTGATGTTGCGCGGCAGGAACAAGAGATCGTGGGTCGGCAGCTTCTGCGCGAACGCCAGCACGGCGGCCTCGTCGGCGCGGCCCATCAGGCGGAATTCGATGTCGCCCGCATCGGTCTTGACGTGGCGCGGATAGGAACGTGTCTCGCTCATGTTGATCTCTTACCTAACCAGGAGTCCAGTTTCGGCCACAGCCGCTTGATCGCGTTGGCGCCGGCGACGAGGCTGACGTGACCGCCTTTCAGCATCACCTCTTCCTTGTCGGTCGAGCCGACCTTGGCGATCAAATGTTTGGCGGCATCATAGGGCACGATGTGATCGTGCTCGGCGACGGCGTGCAGGATCGGCACCTTGATTTTGGAAATATCAGCGGCGCGCCCGCCGACCGACATGGTGTCGTTGAACAGCTTGTTGTCCCACATCAGGTCCTTGGTGATGCAGCGGAAGTACTCGCCCGCCAGCGGCAGCGTATCGGTGCCCCAGCGGTCCATCATCCGGTAGCCCTTGACGTATTCGTCGTTCCAGATGTTTTCCCACAATTGCACCTGGGAGGCCGCGCGCGAGGCCGGTCGCAACATCTCGAACGAGGACAGGATCATTTCCGGCGGCACGTTGCCGATCGAGTCGACCAGGCGATCGACGTCGAAGTAGCGGCGATCCGAGAAATTCGAGAACAGCTTCATCTCGCGGAAATCGATCGGCGTGGTGAAGCAGATCAAATTTTTCATCGGCCCGTCATGGAAGATCGAGCCGTACAGCAGCGACAGCACGCCGCCGAAGCAGTAGCCGATCACGCTGACGTCGGTCTCGCCGGAATCCTGCTGCACGCGGCGGATGCAGTCCGGAATGAAGTCGAGGACGTAGTCCTCCATCCCGAGCCGCTTTTCTTCCGGCTTCGGCGCGGTCCAGTCCAGCATGTAGACGTCGTAGCCGCGCTTGAGCAGGAATTCGACGAAGCTCTGGCCGGGCACCAGATCGAGGATGTAGCCGCGGTTGGTGGTCGCCATCACGATCAGGATCGGCACGCGGTAGATTTCATCCGCCATCGGCCGGTAGTGATAGAGGTTCATCGTGCCGCGAACGGCGAGGATGTCCTTCGGCGTCGAGCCGAGCGAAGGGCCCGAGGAGGAAATATATTCGACGCCCTTGATGCTGCGCTGGATCGCGCGCTGCACCTCGGACTGGATGCGTTCCGGGATCGACGTCAGATCGACGCCAGCGGGAGCGTTCATTTTTGTCCTCCCTCCGGTGGCGGCGTTTTGGTGCGCGGCGGCCGCGGCGTACCGTAGCCGCTCTCGGGCGCCAGCGAGTTGTGATGGATCTGGTGCAGCATCGCCTTGATCTCGTTGAGCTGGCCTTCGATCCCCTGGATGCGCTCGGCCATGCCGACGAGCTGCGCGCGGCTCGGCAGGTTCATGCTGACGAGATACTTCTCCATCATCTCGCCGAGCTGCTTCTGCGCGCCCGCCGTGACGCCGCCGACCTGATTCATCACCTTGGAGAATTCCGGCGACGCCATCGCCTGGTTGGCAAAGGAGTTGAACCCCTTCTCCATCTCCCCGATCATGGTCTGCCAGATCACGGCAGGATCATTGCCTTTGTCGGCCATAGGCGCCCTCCACTGGTTACGAGCGCTTTGCCACGCCTCGGATATTGTCCGCCATACCACACCGTTGCGGCGGGCCGGTCAACCACCGCAAAGCCTTCTGCAGTGCGGGAAACCGTGCCATATAGTTACCGGTACTATCAGAGGAAAACACCATGCTCGCCCATCAGCCGCCGCAGATCGCCCGCGCCAACGGCATCGACATTTGCTACGAGATTTTCGGCGATCCGACCGCGGAACCGCTGCTGCTGATCATGGGGCTCGGTGCCCAGATGATCCATTGGGACGACGAATTCTGCCGGCAGCTCGCCGCACGCGGCTTTCGCGTCATCCGCTTCGACAACCGCGACATCGGAAAATCCTCGCATCTGTCCGGCGGCAAGCGTCTCGGGCCGGTCGAACTGCTCAAGCTTCGGTTCCTGAAGATACCGGTGGCATCGACCTACAAGCTGATCGACATGGCCAAGGATACCGTCGGCCTGATGGACGTGCTCGGAATCAAATCCGCGCACCTCGTCGGCGCGTCGATGGGCGGCATGATCGCGCAGGAAGTCGCGCTCTCGTTCCCGCAGCGGGTGCGGTCGCTGACCTCGATCATGTCGACCACGGGCAATCCAAAAGTACCGCCGCCGTCGCGCGAGGCCGCCGCGATGCTGATGGCGCCGCCGCCGAAAACCAGGGAAGAGTATTTCGAGCGCTTCGCGAGGACCTGGAAAGTGCTGCGCGTCGGCTCGTTCCCCGAGGACGAGGCACTCGATCCCGCCCGCGCTGCGCGCACCTTTGAGCGAGGCCTCAACCCGGCCGGCGTCGGTCGCCAGTTGCGCGCCGTGCTGGCTTCCGGCAGCCGCAAGGAGCGGCTGCATCATCTGCATATCCCGACGCTGGTGATCCATGGCACCGTCGATCCCCTGGTGCGCCCCGAGGGCGGCAAGGACACGGCGGCATCGATCCCCGGCGCAAAACTGCTGATGATCGAAGGCATGGGCCACGCCATCCCGATCCCGACATGGCCGCAGATCATTGGCGCGATCGACGCGCACGCGCATCAGGCCGCAGCGAAGGCGGCTTAGCTCTTCGTCGCGATCCAGATGACGTGACGCGCGCCGCCGCCCTTGCCGGTGGCGCGGATCGCGATTTCGTTGACATCGAAACGTGCGGAGCGAAGCCGCTTGGTAAATGCCGGGTTTGGTCCCGACGACCACACCGCCAGCACGCCGCCCGCGCGCAGCGCGTTGCGCGCAGCCTCCAGTCCGGACGAATTGTAGAGCGCGTCGTTGGCCTTTCGGGTCAACCCTTCCGGGCCGTTGTCGACATCGAGCAGAATGGCGTCGAACTTTGCACGATGCGCGCGGATGATCTCGGTGACGTCGGCTTCGCGAATGGCGACGCGCGGATCATCAAGGCTCTCGCCGAAGATTTCCGCCATCGGTCCGCGCGCCCAGCTCACGACCGCGGGCACGAGTTCAGCCACCACGATCTGCGCTTTGCTGCCGACCGCCCCGAGCGCGGCCCGCAGCGTAAAGCCCATGCCGAGCCCGCCGATCAGCAGATGCGGCTTTGCGACCTTTTCGATTTTCTTCGCGGCCAGCGTCGCCAGCGCGGCCTCCGAGCCCGACAGACGGCTGTTCATCAGCTCGTTGGTGCCGAGCATGATGGAGAACTCCTTGCCGCGACGCTTCAGGCGGAGTTCATCCTTGGTGCCGGGGATGCGCGCGGTGTCGAGATTTTCCCAGGGAATCATGCGGGGAGCTTTAGCATGGTCGCTCGTAACCGTCGTCCCGCCTCAGCAAGGCTCCGTCATCGTCCGGCTTGACCGGACGATCCAGTATTCCAGAGACGCTTGATTTTCACGTCGCCTCACGACGGCCGCGGCGTACTGGGTCCCCCGCTTTCGCGGAGGACGACAGCGGATGCAAGGCTAGCCGCCCGCCCAGACGTCGAGCACGTAGCGGTTCTTCGCGCCGAGATCGTCGATCCAGCGCTGGCCGGCGTCCGCATCGGCGCCGGTCTTCTCGCGATAGATCGCCACCAGCGCCGCCTTGACGTCGGGTTCCATCTTGCTGCCGTCGCCGCAGACATAGACGATCGCGCCCTGCTCGATCAGGCTCCAGACGCGGTCCTTCTGCGCGGCGACCTGGTGCTGCACGTAGGTCTTCGGCCCGCCGGCGCGCGAGAACGCGGTGTGCAACTCGCTGATGCCGTCGGCCGCGAAGACCTTCAGTTCATCCGCATAGAGGAAATCCTGGTCGGGATGGCGGCAGCCGAAGAACAGCATCGAAGGCCCGAGCTTCGCACCCTGCGCCTTGCGGTGCGCGCGCTCCTGCAGGAAGCCGCGGAACGGCGCCAGACCCGTACCGGGACCGATCATGATCACGGGCACCGACGGATCGTCCGGCAGGCGGAAGCCGGCCTTGGTCTCGCGCACGGTGGCGTGAATGGTATCGCCGACGCGGCGGCCGGAAAGATAGTTCGAGCAGACGCCCTTGAAGACGCCGCGGCCGGAGCTTGCCGGCGCCTGCACCACGCCGACGGTGACGCTGCAGCGCGACGGGTCGACTGACGGCGACGACGAGATCGAATAATAGCGCGGCGCCAGCAGCGACAGCATTTCGAGATAGGCGTGGAATGGCAGTTCGCACGCCGGATATTCTTCCAGCAGGTCGAACACCGATTTGCGCCTGGCCAGCACCTCCGAGCGATATCGCTCGGTCACGGCCTCGTCGTCGCCGACATAGGCGAGCAGCTTCGGCTTGGTCATCGGACACCGCGTGTGTTCCGACATGATCTGGATCTGCTTGCGCGTCGCGATCTGCTGCAGCTCGACGAACTCGGTCAGCAGCCGTCCGACCGAGACCGCATCGCCGACCGGCAGTTGCGCGCGGCGGCCTTCGGCGACCTGCAGGCGGATCTGGTCCGCGGGGAGGAATCCGAAACGGCGCGCCACGGAATCGACCAGCGCGGGGTCGTTGCGCGGCACCACGCTGAGATGGTCGCCGACGCGGTAGGCAATACCCGGCGGCAATTGCACCTCGATATGCCGTGTCGAACGATCCGACGAGTTAGCACCGGCCTTGTTCTGCAGTTCCGAATTGGCCTGCACCTTCATCGGTGCCACGCCGCCCTGGGCGACGATGACGTTGACGGCGGACGCCGCCACCGGCTCGATCGCATAGAGCGGCGCATCGTCGGCGCTGCGGGCAAAACTCGAATCGACGCCGAGTTCCTTCATCGCAGCAGGCGCGGTGGCTGCGAACCATTTTTCGAACTGGCCGTCGAGATCGCTGCGGGCATCGCCCTCGCCGCGGGGGGCGAGGTTGCGCGCGCCGTGGGCGGCCAATTGCTCGTCGATCATGCGCGGCACCGACTGGTAGGTCGCCGCCCAGTCGCTGTTGCCGCAGCCGAACACCGCGTAGCGCACCTTGGAAAGCGCACCTTTGGCGAGGCCGCTGTCCAGCCATTTGACGAACTGCGTCGCGTTGTCGGGCGCAGCGCCGTTGTAGGAGGCACAGAAGATCAGCACGCCGCCCTGCTCCGGCAGCTTGCCGACGTAGTCATCGAGGGCGCCGAGCTTGGTAGCAAAGCCGTTGACCTCGGCAAGGTCAGCCACGCGCGTCGCGAGTTCCTCGGCGGTGCCGAGGTTGGAGCCGTAAAGCACCAGCAGCGGCGTGTTGTGGCCCGGACGGGTGCGCGCCTGCGGCGCCGCTGCGTTGGAAGCCGCAGCAGCCGCGGCGGCGCGGCCGGCGAACGCGCCGCGGTCCTTGTCCGCGCGCGGTCGCACCTTGATCTTGAATCCGTCCGGCTTGATCGTCAGCGTCTCCTTGAGATGCATCTGATAGCGGTGGTTGTCGATCAGCTTGAAGCGCTGCAGGATCATGCCGATGGCGAGCGCCGCTTCATGCATGGCAAAACCGCGGCCGATGCAGGCTCGCTGTCCGTTGCCGAACGGCTTCCAGGCGTTGATCGGCCGCCTGGCTTCGGCCTCGCGCGAAAAGTTCTCGGGATCGAAGGCGTCGGGATTGGGCCCCCAGACGCTGGGATCGCGGTGCAGCGCCATCACCAGTACGGTGACGAAGGTATTCTTCTTCAGCTTGTACTTGCCGCCGATGGTCTCGTCCTTCAGCGGCGCAATGCCGTAAGCCGGCGCCGGCGGCCACAGCCGCAGCGCTTCCTTCAGGCACTGGGTGATGTAGGTGAGCTGCGTGACCTGCTGATAGGTCGGCCGCGCGTTCAGGTCAGGACCCAGGACGCGATCGACTTCCTCATACGCCTTCTTCAGCACCTCGGGATGTTTCAGCAGCGCGTAGATCGTGCACGACAACAGGCCGCTGGTGGTCTCGTGGCCCGCGATCAGGAACGTGTTGATCTGGTAGCGGATGTTGATGTCGTCGAGCTGTTCGCCGGTGGAACGATCCACGCCGGTCATCATGGCGCCGAGCATGTCCTTCTTGCCTTCGGCGGCCTCCGCGTTGCCGCGGCGTTCGGCGATGATCTCGTCGACCATCTTGTTCATGAAGGCGACGTCTTCGGCGAGCGTCTTGCGGCGCTTCTGCAGCCACAGGCCTTCCAGCGGAATGCCGCGCGTCATCATGATGGTTTCGAGCGAGCGGACCAGCGATTCCACGAAGGGATGATAGTCGCGGCGGTAGAACGAATTGAAGCGGTAGTCGAAGCCGCACAGCCCGATGGTGTCGAGCGTCAGCGCGGTCATGTCGTGGACGACGTCGATCTCCTCGTCGCCGTTGAGCCGCTCCCATTTCTTGACCAGCTGCTCGGCGATATCGACCATGCTCGGGTGATAGGACGTCATGGCACGGTTGCCGAACGGCTGCAGCAGGATGTTGTGCGCCTTGCTCCAGTTCGGCTCGTTGGTGTCGGCCGTGAACAGCCCGTCGCCGCCGACCGCCCGGACGCGCCGCAGCGAGCCACGCACCGCCTTGTCGAAGCGCTTCTCGTCGGAGAGTTCGTCGATCAGATCGTGGCCGGAGACGATGACGAGCGGCGCGCCCATCATGTCGAGCCAGAAGATCGGCCCCAGTTCCTTGGACAGCCGCACCAGATCCTGCACTGGTGCATTCGAATCCAGCGACAGCATGTTGCCGACGACCGGCTGCTTCGGCGGATGCGGGATCGGGTCGAGTTTGTTCGGGGACGCCATTGTCGAAGTATCTCCTGCCTGTCTCAACCGTCATTGCGAGCGAAGCGAAGCAATCCATCGCCCGGCGCAAAGAAAGAATGGATTGCTTCGTCGCTGCGCTCCTCGCAATG
>JAQSDT010000782.1 GCA_029946075.1 bacterium
AGCGACGAAGCAATCCATCCTTCCGCGCGGAGACAATGGATTGCTTCGCTTCGCTCGCAATGACGGAAGACTCAGTTCGACGGCATTCAGCTCAGAGGCTAATGAAAATGAAACTCACCTTCTCTCCCGCCTCGCCGTTCGCCCGGAAAGTGCGCATCGCCGCGATCGAGACCGGGCTGATCGACAAGATCGAGCTCACGCCGGCGGCGGTCGCGCCGGCGCAGCCGAACGAGGAATACTCCAAGATCACGCCGCTGAAGAAGCTGCCGGTGCTGATCCTCGACAATGGCGAGGTGCTGCTCGATTCCTACGTGATCGTTGAATATCTCGACGAACTCGCCGGCGGCGGCAAGCTGATCCCGACCTCCGGCGCGGAGCGCTGGCGGGTCAAGAGCGACCATTCGCTGACGCAGGGCATGCTCGATTCCATGCTGCTGTGCCGCTACGAGGGCATGGTGCGGCCGGAGCCGCTGCGCTGGAAGGGCTGGTCGGACGATCACTGGAACCGCGCCTGGGCCGGCATGGCCCGGTTCGAGAGCAAGCCCGAGGTGCTGGCGGCGCCGTTCAACATCGCGCAGATCGGCCTCGTCTGCGTGCTCGGCTATGCGGACTTCCGCTTCGCCGATTGCGGCTGGCGGAAGGCGTTTCCGAAGCTCGATGCGTTCTATCAGAAGATGATGGAGCGGCCGTCGGTGAAGGTTTCGGTCCCGCCGCCGGCGTAACCACGAACAGGAGACGGCGGCATGCGCGGGGTTGGCAATAAACTGCGGCACCTCGGCTACGCTGCCGCCGTTGTCCTTGCGGCGTTTTCCACACCCGTACTGGCTCAGGCCAACCCGCCCTGCGGCGTGCCAGCCGCGATCGGTGACGGCTGGCTGGTCGATACGCCCGATGCCGTCGGCCTCGATGCGAGCAGGCTGTGCCGCATCGCCGCTCGCCTGAAGGAAACCGAGGCCAATGTTCACGGCGTGGTCGTCGTGCGCCACGGCCGATTGGTGTTCGAGCAGTACTTCCCGGGTTATGACAGGCCGTGGGGACAGGGCGACGGACAACGCGAATTCGACGCCACCTCCAAACACGACATGCGGTCGGTCTCGAAGAGCGCGATCTCGCTCCTTGTCGGCATTGCGATCGATCGCAAGCTGATCTCCGGCACCGACGAGCCGGTCGTCAAATTCTTCCCGGATTACGCAGCGGTGAAATCGCCCGGTTGGGATCAAGTCACGCTGCGTCATCTCCTCACCATGTCCTCGGGCATGAAGTGGGATGAGAACCGCCCGTGGACGGATCCCAAGAACGACGAACCATATCTGGGCAACGAAGCCGATCCTGTCCGCTATGTCCTGTCAAAGCCGATCACGGCACCGCCGGACACGGTATGGGCCTACAATGGCGGCGGAACGGACTTGCTCGGCAACATCATCGAGCGCGTATCCGGCAAGCCGCTTGATGTGTTCGCGCGCGAGTCGCTGTTCGCGCCATTAGGCATTACGGACTGGGAATGGCTGAAATACCGCAACGAGAAGATTGCACCTGCCGCGGCCCTCCGGCTGCGTCCCCGCGATGCCGCCAAGCTAGGTCAACTCGTGCTCAACAAGGGCGACTGGAATGGACGCCAGATCGTCTCGGCAAAGTGGATCGAACAATCCACCACCCCGCGCTTTCAGGCGCTCGGCTATTTCGGCGGCCTGTTCTTCTATGGTCAGCAGTGGTGGATGGGCCGAACGCTGTCAGGCGACAAGGAAGTAAAGTGGATCGCCGCCATCGGCCTTGGCGGACAGCGCATCTTCATCGTCCCGGAGCTCGATCTCGTGGTGATAACCACACAGGGGCTTTATGGCAGCGGCCGGCAAGGTCAGGCTGGCCTCGACATTCTCGCCAACTTCATCATTCCCTATACCCGGTAAAAACTGCGCGCCAAACCAGCCAGGAAGAACAATGAGCCTGAAATTCACCGTCGGCGACCTCACCATCCACCGCATCATCGAACAGGAAACCACCTTCCTCCCGGCCCTCGAAATGCTGCCCGGACTGACGCCGGAGCTATTGGCCGAAAACCGCGGCTGGATGCAAAAGGCCGGCGCGCTCGACGACAAGGACACGCTGATCCTCTGCTTCCAGTCCTACGTCGTGCAGACCCCCCACCACACCATCCTGATCGACAGCTGCATCGGCAACGACAAGCCGCGGCCGCTGCGCCCGAAATGGAACATGAAGACCGACGACACCTATCTGCGCGGACTGGCCGCAGCGGGTTTCCCGGTCGGCGATATCGACTACGTCATGTGCACGCATCTGCATGTCGACCATGTCGGCTGGAACACGCGGATGGAGAACGGCCGCTGGGTGCCGACCTTCCCCAAGGCGCGTCATATTTTCGGCAAGACCGAGTTCGACTACTGGACCGAGACCAACGCCAAGGCACCGGTGCCGCCCTTCATCGACAGCGTGCTACCCGTCGTCGACGCCGGGCTGGCCGACGTCGTCGGCAATGAGTACCAGATCGGCGATCATGCGCGCCTGCTCTCGACGCCCGGCCATACGCCGGGTCATGTCGCCTTTGCCTTCGGCCGCGGGAAGGATAACGCGGTATTTTCCGGCGACCTGATGCATTCGCCGCTGCAGACGCGTTATCCGGAACTGTCGGCGAAGTTCGACGTCGACCAGGCCGCGGCGGCGGCGACGCGCCGCAGTTTCCTGGCACGCTATTGCGACACCGAAACGCTGTGCTGCACCGCGCATTTCCCCTCGCCCTCGGTCGGAAAGATCAAGCGCGCCGGCAACGGCTTCTCCTGCGAGGCGGTATGAGCGCGGCAGCTTTCGAAACGCTCGAGCTCGAAGACGCCGGCGATCATGTCAGGGTCGTCAGGCTCAACCGTCCGGACGCCTCCAACGCGCTCAACACCCAGATGGGCCGCGACCTCATTCAATGCTTCGAGGACGTCGCGCTCGACCCGAAGAACCTGCGCTGTATCATCCTGACCGGCGCAGGCGAGAAGGCGTTCTGCGCCGGCGGCGACCTCAAGGAGCGCCGCGGCATGACGGACGAGGCGTGGATGCGTCAGCATGTCATCTTCGAACGGATGACGCGGGCGCTGATCGATTGCCCGGTCCCGATCATCGGCGCCGTCAACGGCGCGGCCTATGGCGGCGGTTGCGAGATCGCGGGCGCCTGCGATTTCCTCTATGCCGCCGACAGTGCGCGCTTCGCGCTGACGGAAGTGACGCTCGGTATCATGCCGGGCAGCGGCGGCACCCAGACGCTGCCGCGCGCCGTCGGCGAACGGCGCGCCAAGGAACTGATCCTGACCGGCAAGCCGTTCACCTCGAGGGAGGCCCATGAATGGGGTTTCGTGAACGAGGTGTTTCCGCTCGGCGAATTGATGCCGGCGGCGCTGGCAACGGCCGCGCGCATCGCCCGCAACGCACCGATCTCGGTACGACAGGCCAAGCTCTCCGTCCATCGCGGCCTGCAACTGTCGCTGCGGGACGGCCTCGCGCTGGAGATCGAGGCCTATAACCGCATGGTGCCGACTGAGGATCGCCGCGAAGGCGTGCTGGCCTTCAACGAGAAGAGGCCGCCTGATTTCAAGGGGCGGTGAAGCTCAATCGAACAGGCTCGGCGTGTGGTTCACGACCGCGCCTTCGATCGCCAGCATCTTGAGCTTGGTCACCACACCGCCATTGGCGGAGAAGCCGCCGGGCTTGTTGCCCGCCGCCAGCACGCGGTGGCACGGCACCACGATCGGGCACGGGTTGCGGCCGAGCGCCTGGCCGACATCGCGGGACAGTTCGACGCCGCCGAGCTTCTTGGCGATATCGCCATAGGTCATGGTCTTGCCGGGCGGAATCTTGCGCGCGATGTCGTAGACGCCGCGGTTGAATTCCGGCACGCCGTCGAGATCGAGCACGATGTCGGCGAGATCGTTCGGCTTGCCTTCCAGCAGCTCGATCATCGCATCGATCGCGGCCTGCACTACCGGTGTCGGCGACGACTCGACGAGATCGTCGTGGCGCTGCTCGAGACGGGTACGGGTCTTCTTCTCGTCACCCATCGGCAATTGCACCGAGGTAATGCCCCGCGCGCCCCAGACGATGCCGCAGCGCCCGATCGGGGTGTCGAATATCGCAAAATGGTGCCCGGTCATGGCTGGCTCCATGTGCTCCTGTTCGATGCCACCAGTCTCTTCACGGGAGCAAATCTAGGCTTGGAGATTATTGCTATCCACCCGAAATCCGGAGGAACCGGCCGGCATCCCCCGCGAAAATATCCTCCTCACATCAGCCGGCAAAGGCCTTTTCGAGGTCGGCGATGACGATCTTCTGCATCTTCATCATCGCCTGCATGGCGCGATTGGCCCTGGTGCGATCGGGATCTCCGAGATACCGGCCGAGCGCCGTCGGAATCACCTGCCAGGACAGGCCGAACTTGTCCTTCAGCCATCCGCACTGCGATTCCTCGCCGCCGTCAGCGGTGAGCTTGTCCCAGAAGTAATCGACCTCTTGCTGGGTTTCGACACTGATGAAGAACGAAACCGCCTCATTGAACCTGTATTTCGGACCGCCATTGAGCGCGCTGAACTTCTGCCCCTCCAGTTCGAAGCTCGCCATGAAGTCGTTGACCATCTCGACCTTGGCGTTGGGGAACACCGATTTGTAGAACGCGACGGCCTGCGGAACATTGTTGTCGAACCAGAGAAACGGCGTGATCGAGGTCATGAAGCAATCCTTGCAAGGGTGACGACGACCATCCGGGCGGCGTCGGGTACAGCGTACTCTACCCCAGGAAATCAGATCTTGCCCAATGGTCAGCGGGCGCTATTGATGGAATGATCGTTTCATACCCTCGCCGATCACCCCACGAGCGCCAGCATGCAGACCCTTCACGTCAACGGCTACGACATGGCCTATCTCGACATCGGCCAAGGCGCTGATGGCGCGCCGCCGCTGGTGTGCGTGCACGGTTCGCTGTGCGATTTCCGGATCTGGTCGTCGGTGCTGGGGCCGCTGACGCGCAGGCATCGCGTGATCGCGGTATCGCTGCGGCATTTCTTTCCCAACCATTGGGACGGCGTCGGGGATACCTATTCGATCGCGCAGCATGTCGACGACGTCATCGCCTTCATCGAGAAGCTCGCGGCCGGGCCGGTCGACCTGATGGGCCATTCCCGCGGCGGGCATATCTGCTTTCGCGTCGCGCAGCGCCGGCCCGATCTGTTACGCAAGCTGATCCTCGCCGAACCCGGCGGCGAACTCGACGGCAGCCTCGACCCCGCCTGGAAGCCCGGCCCCTCGCCGCTGGCGGCCCGGATCGCGGCGTCCGCGGAGGTGATCGCCACCGGCGACATCGACGGCGGCCTGCAGATCTTCATGGATGCGCTGGAAGGCCCCGGCGCCTGGAAACGGCTGCCGGCGACGCCAAAGCAATTGCTGCGCGACAATGCCACCACGCTGATCGGCCAGACCCGCGACCAGCGCCCGCCGTTCTCGAAGGCGGATGCCGAAGCGATCAGGACGCCGACGCTGTTCATCGGCGGCGCCAACACCAAGGGCACGCTGCCGCTGGTGCTGCATGCGCTGGCGGCCAACGTGGAGGGATCGCGCACCGAGATGATCCCGGGCACCACGCATCCGATGTTCGAGCAGGCGCCGCAGAAATATTCCGAGATCGTGCTGGGCTACCTCGCCGGGTAATCGCGCCCGTTACTTCTGATCGAGCCGCCATGCGCCGTCCCAATCGGCAGGCGGCGGATTGGCCTGGAAGCTCTCCACGCGCCTCGCCAGTTCCATCGACGGGCCATCGCCAGGAACGGCGTCGAGCGCCGACTGAAAGGCACGGCACGCATCGTCCCAGCGGCGCGCTCGATAGGCTTCAAGTCCTTCGGCGTAGTGCTTTCGCAACGCCAGGTGCCTTTCGCCGAGCTCGCCCTTGCGGCCCATGATCTCGAACACCGCATCCGCCTGGCGCTGACCGGCGACCGCCAGCCGGTCGATCTCGCGCGATTCGATCGCATCGCCCGCCGCTGCGATCGCCGGCCCCGATGCCAGCGCGTGGCTGCCATAGATCTTGTTGGCGTTCTCCAGCCGCGAGGCCAGATTCACCGCATCGCCCATCACGGTGTAGCTCATCATGAATTCGGAGCCAATGCTGCCGACCAGCACCTCGCCGGTCGCCACCCCGATGCGGATATCGCAGTCGCTCGGCACCGCGCGCACGCCGAGCAATTCCGGCAATTCGGTGCGCAGCGTCGTCCCGCGATCGGCCATCTCGACGGCGGCAAGGCACGCCAGCCGCGCCTGCTCGCCGTGCCCGGTAAAGGGAGGGCCCCAATAGGCCATGATGGCGTCGCCGATATATTTGTCGATGATGCCGCGATGGCTACGGATCGGCCCGGACATCGTCGAGAGGTAATGGTTCATCACCTTGACGAGACCCTGCGGCGTCGTGCCTTCACTGAGGCTGGTGAAGCCCTTCATGTCGCAGAACAGCACCGTCATCACCCGCCGCTCGCCGTCGGTGGCGGCCGGCGATTGCCGATCGATCAAACCTTCCACGACGCGCGGGTCGACATACCTGCCGAAGGTTTCGCGCAGGCGCTCCTTGTGGCGCAATTGCTCGACCATGTTGTTGAAGGCGGCGGTGAGCTGGCCGATCTCGTCGCGGGTGGTGACGTCGATCTGGCCGTCGAGACGTCCGGCTTCCACCGCTCTGGTGCCGTCCAGCAGCCGACGTACCGGGCGGGTGATGCCGGTGCTGATGAAGATCGAGAAGAACAGCCCGAGGATGCCGGCCAGCAGGGTCAGGATCACCGAGAAGACGATGGCGGTTCGCTGGTCGCGCATCGTCATCAGGGCATCGCTGCGGACCTGCGCCAGCATCTCGGTGCGGATGCCCTCGATCCTCTGGTTGATTTCGTCGCGCAGCGTGTCGGTGCGGGCGAGGCTCGCCCTCGCTTCCACAAGATTCCCGGCGTCGAGCAGCGTCAGCAGGCGCTGGTATTCCTCGCCGAGATAGCGGCGGATGTCGCTCGTCACGCGCTCGATCCGGTCGTCGATCCGGGCGAGCCGGGCATCGTCGGACGTGGTGGAGGGATCGTCGATGATGGCGTTGATCAGCGCGCGCGCCGCCTTCGCTTCCGCATCGATCTCCTCGCCCTTTGCCGCATAGGCCTTGCGCTGTTCCGCGGAGAGGGCGGTGTCGGGGGGCGACTGCATCCGGCTGATCACGATCCGGCGCAGCGCCAGCGCCTGCTCCAGCGAACGGATGTTCATCCGCGCCAGGTGCCCGTACGCCTCGACATACTTGCTGCTGAACTCGTCGAGCTGATGGGCGATCCTGCGCGTCATCACCGTCGACAGCGCCGAGGTGATCGCCATCAGGAAAATCAGCCCGACGGCGATGCCGAGGATCCGCTTGCGGATCGTCGGTCGCAGCATCGATTGATGGTCTGACGTGGCGGGCATGATCTCGATACGCAATGACAGCAGCGCAGGCGAGCGCCCGGCCGATCCCGGCGACCGGCCGGGCCCGCTTCTTTAACGTGTGTTGGCGGAATTGGCACGGTCCGGGAACCCGGTTCGGTCCCAAAGCAGGAGATTACGCCGCGAAACGCCTTGACCGGTCTCCACACCGGACGTAGTTTCGAATACGGAATTCCGTATTCCTAAATCGGATAACTTGATGATTCCGCTCGATCCGCTCCCCAATTTGATCGACCAGGTCTACGCCCGGATTCTCGAGGCGATCACCGACCGCACGCTGCTGCCAGGGCAGCGCATCCGGCAGAACGAACTCGCTGAAAAGCTCGGCGTGTCGCGCCAACCGGTTTCCCACGCGCTGCATCTGCTGCACCGGCAGGGCCTCGTCGCCGAAAGCGGGCGGCGCGGCTTCGAGGTGATGCGGCTCGATCCCTCGCGGATCCGCCAGCTCTATGAAGTCCGCAGCGCGATCGACGCGCTGGCCGCGCGCCTCGCCGCCGGGCGGGCCAAAATCAACACTGTTGGTCGCAGCCAGCTCGAAGCGGCACTGAACGCCGGACGAACCATCGACGGCAATACGCCGCTGGCGCAGCTGATCGCGCTCGACGTCGACTTTCACCGCGCCATCTATCGCCTCGCCGGCAATCCGGCGATCGAGGAAATGATCGCGCCGCAATGGCCGCACATGCGCCGTTCGATGGCAACCGTGCTGGACGAACTGGATTACCGCGAGAGCGCTTGGACCGAGCACGAGAATATTGCGGCCCAGATTTTGGCCGGAAACGCCAGGGCCGCGGAAGCTGCGGCGCTGGCGCATGCGCAGACCGCAGGACGAATGACGGAAGAGAGACTGAGGGCGATCGACAGGGCCGCGTAATACAGGTCCTCATCCTGAGGAGCCGCGAAGCGGTGTCTCGAAGGATGGCCACGGACCTCATGGTTCGAGACGCACGAAGACGCGCTCCTCACCATGAGGGGAGAGTAATCAGAAAAGAAGCACAGGAGAGAACGCCATGAAGCTCACGCCACAGCAGATCGAATTCTTCAACCGCGAAGGCTGGCTGTTCCTGCCCGAATTGTTCAGCCAGGAAGAAGTGGATTATCTCGCGCGCGAGGCCATCGGCATCTACGACGCCAACCGCCCCGAAGTCTGGCGCGAAAAGAGCGGCGCTCCGCGCACCGCCTTTGCCGCACATCTCTACAACGAGGCGTTCGGCGCGCTCGGCGCCCATCCGCGCATGATCGATCCGATCGAGCAGATCTTTGGCGAAAAGCTCTACATGCACCAGTTCAAGATCAACGCCAAAGCCGCCTTCACCGGCGACGTCTGGCAATGGCACCAGGATTACGGCACCTGGAAGCGCGATGACGGCATGCCGGAGCCGCGCGCCATGAACATCGCGATCTTCCTCGACGAGGTAATGCCGATCAACGGCCCCCTGATGCTGGTGCCGAAGAGCCAGCATGCCGGCGACCTCAAGGCCTCGCACGACCTGGAAACCACCTCCTATCCGCTGTGGACGCTGGACGAGGAGACCGTCACCCGGCTGGTCAAGGAAGGCGGCATCGTAGCTCCCACCGGCAAGGCCGGCGGCATGCTGATGTTCCACGGCAATCTGGTGCACGGCTCCGCCGGCAACATCACACCCTACCCGCGCAAGATCGTCTATCTGACGCTCAACGCGGTCTCGAACTACATCCGCACGCCGACCCGGCCGGACTACATCGCGCATCGCGACTTCACGCCGATCCAGACCGTGGACGATGATGCGCTGCTGCGGCTGGCGCGCGCGCATCGCGAGGCGGCGGAGTAGGCCTCACACCGACATTCCGGGGCGACGCGCTAGCGTCGAACCCGGAATGTCGATATTGCGTCTGTCATCTCCGGATTCCGGGTCTGCGCCTGGTGGCGCATCCCGGAATGACGGCCTAACCGGAATCCTCAATGAACCTCCACCACCTCCTCAATGCCCGGCTTGCGGCCGGCAAGCCGGTTCGCGTCGCCCTGATCGGCGCCGGCAAATTCGGCTCGATGTTCCTGTCGCAAGTACCGCACACGCCGGGGCTCGAAGTACCCCTCATCATCGACATCGATCGCGACCGCGCGCGGGAAGCCTGCCGTACCGTCGGCTGGGATCCGGAACGAATTGCGCGCACGGCCTTCACCGATGACGGCATCCGCGCCATCGCCGGCGGCGCCTTCGACGTCGTGGTGGAAGCCACCGGCAATCCTGCGGTCGGCATCCGCCACGCCCGCGCGGCGATCGCAGCCGGCAAGCATGTGGTGATGGTCAACGTGGAAGCCGACGTGCTGGCCGGGCCGCTGCTCGCGGACGAAGCGCGCAAGGCGGGCGTGGTCTATTCGCTCGCCTATGGCGACCAGCCGGCGCTGACGGCGGAGATCGTGGACTGGGCGCGCGCCACCGGCTTTCGCGTCGTCGCCGCCGGCAAGGGTACCAAATATCTGCCCGCCTATCACGACGTGACGCCGGACGGCGTCTGGCAGCACTACGGACTGACGGCGGGTGAAGCGCAATCGGCCGGCATGAATCCGCAGATGTTCAACTCGTTCCTCGACGGCACCAAATCCGCCATCGAGATGGCGGCGATCGCCAACGCCTGCCAGCTCGACGTGCCCTCCGACGGCCTGCTGTTTCCGCCCTGCGGCGTCGACGATCTGCCGCATGTGATGCGCCCGCGCGAAGCCGGCGGCGTGCTGGAAAAGGCCGGCCTTGCCGAAGTGGTGTCGTCGCTGGAGCGCGATGGCCGCCCGGTTTTCCGCGACCTGCGCTGGGGCGTCTATGCCGTGCTGGAAGCGCCGAACGATTACGCGGCGGACTGTTTCAGGCAATACGGGCTGAGGACCGATGCGTCGGGCCGATATGCCGCGATGTACAAGCCCTATCATCTGATCGGGCTCGAACTGAACATCTCGATCCTGTCGGCGGCGCTGCGGGGCGAGCCGACCGGCCAGCCGCACGGCTTCCGCGGCGACGTCGCGGCCATAGCCAAGCGCAACCTGCGCGCCGGCGAAATGCTCGACGGCGAAGGCGGCCATACGGTGTGGGGCAGAC
>JAQSDT010000783.1 GCA_029946075.1 bacterium
CCCCGCTGCCGACGCTGCCGGAAACCGGGCCGCCGGAAATCTTGCCGTCGGCGACATTCACGGTCGAGGTGGTCTGCGCATCGCAACTGCCGGATTTGGTCACGACGGTTACCTGCCAGAGGCCGTCATAGGGCGATTGGGCGGAAGCCGGAGCGGCCGCAAGGGTCGCGGAGGTGGCCAGAAACGAGACAAACAAAAAGCTGCGGATGCGGTTCGAACGCATGGGTCAAATCCCCGAAATGTGTGTGATGGCGCGCCTTATCCGGTCACAATGTGTCCAAACTTTGGTGCGGCGCAACACCCAAGAAAGTTCCTGTGAACTCAAACACATCAAGGTGAATCCGGTTCCTGCCGCGACGCGAAAAATCCGGCAGGTTTCGAAGCCGATTCGCTCGATTTTGGATCTATTTGAGGTATTTAGGTAGAGATCAATGCTTGGCGCCGTCGAGACTGGGCGCCTTGGTGGCAAATTGCTCGTCCTGGGCCTTGGCCGGGAGGCTGCCATGCGCCTTGGCGTGGTCGATCACGTCGGCCAGCAGCTTGTAGCCGAGCGGTGCCAGTGCACGCTCCCAGAGCTCGCGGGCGGTCTCGCCCTTCTTGACGAACACCCATTCCTGGGCGGCGATCGCGCCGGCATCCATCCGGTCGGCGAGGTGATAGACGCTGCCGCCGGCGATCGGATCCGCTTCCTTGATGGTCCATTCGATGGCGGCGATGCCGCGATGCCGCGGCAATAGCGAAGGGTGATAGCCGATGCCGCCGAGTTTGGCCGCGGCCAGCGCCTCCCGGGTGACGCGGGCGTGGCTATGGGCGGTCACGATCAGGTCGGTGTCGGGGGCAATTTCGGAGGCGATGACGAATTTCGGGTCGGCCTGAACCACGACCTCGATCCCGGCAGCTTTCGCCGTCGCCGCCAGCCGGTCCTCGCCGTCGTGAACGACGACGCGGACGATATCGACGCCACGCTGGCGCAGCATGTTGAACGTGGTCACGCCGAAATGGCGGGAACCGACCAGAGTGATCCGCATGGGTATTTCCGTCCGTCGTTAGTCAGGCCGATAAGGCGATAGCACACCGTGACGGCCTGTCTCGCCGGCCGGTCGGGTGCCTTCGGGTTATCAACAGGACGGGGCGCAGCCAATCGGCATCGGGGCTGCGAGGCCGAATTTCCTACTTTGCATGGGGTTGTTTTGCGAATTTGTTTTTCGACGCCCCGGCGGGCCGCCTTCGAGCCTGCCGCCTGGCCCCTTTTGACGCAAGCTCGGGCAGGGCGCGCGCCCGCCCGGCGCGATCGGGCACAATTTCCCTGCCTACCAGCTCAGGATGCGCAGATCGGGTTTGGCGACGATGGTGGCAGGCGGCGGCACCGGTTGTGCGCGCTGCTCGGCCAGCCGCTGCAGGTGGGCCCGCAGGTCGGCGCTGCACTGCTTCATCTGGTTGCGCAGCTCGCGGCGGGAGTAGGTGGTGAGCGAGGGGTCGCCGAGCCGCTGCCAAGCGGAACGCAGCCATTGCTGCAAGGCGCGGATGTCGGAATCGAAGATCTCAGGCTGCTGCATTCGCCGGAATCTCAAGACGTGTTCGCACGCACGATTAGGTCTGATTCTCTCTCCGACGCCTACTCCGTAGGATGACGGGCCAAAGATGCGTCGCGCCGCAAGCCGCACGTCGCCTTCAGGATGGGAACGCGCTGCCTATATGAGGGTTGGTAGCAAAAGCTTCCGGAGAGATTTCGATGTCCCGCAATTCGGTGCTTGCCGTCGTCGTGGCACTCGGCCTAGTCGCCCCGGCCACGGCGTTTGCCCAGGTGCCGCTGGCAGGATCCGCCGGCGCCGGCAATTCGGCGATATCGGGGGTGCCGTTCGGTCCCGCCAATCCCAGTGTACTCTCCGACCCCAGCGGCATTGGCAATGCTTCCCGGATGCCGGCGCTCATCCCCAACGCGCCGGCGCCGCCGACCAGCTACGGTTCGGCAAACCCTGCGACGCCCCCGCGCGTCGTGCCGCCGCCTTATCCGGGCACATCGCAGCGGGTGTTCAGCGCGCAGAGCACGAAAGCGAAGCGGCCGCCGTCGCAGCGGCGCAGCCGGGCCACGGCAAGTACGTTCACCGGAATTTGCCGGGGTTGCTGACGCGCGGTCCGCGGCGCAACTACTTCTTCGGCAAGCCCACCCAATAAAGCCGCCCGTTACGGTTCGGGTCCGAATTGTCGCTGGTCGACATCAAGAGGCCGAATTCCTTGAAGTGCGAGTAGCGGCCGCGGCCGACATATTCGACATCGTGATGGCTGCTGTGGGCCGGGCCGATCGGCTTGTCGTCCTCGTACAGGACGACCGGCGAGCGTTGCGCGTCGGCATCGCTGTCCTCGTATTGCTTGAGCGAGTCCGCGCCAACACGAAAGGCAAAGCCTTCGATGCGTTCAAAACGGTGCAATTGCAGCCGCGGCTCCGGCGGCATCGGCCGAGGCACGTACGACCGTCCGGCCCAGGGCAGCACCGCAACGAACGCGGCGTAAATGATCGCGGAGATCAGCAAGACGTTGAGCGTTGGCCGTTTCGGTTCGATCAGCCAGTTCAAGATACCTCTCCGAAAGCGATCCCTGCGGATACCGACCGATACCGCAAGGGCGACGGAACTGCCACCCAATTGACGTCGGGAAGGTCAGCTTTCGGGCGTGCCCGCCTCATTCCCGGCCGCCGTGCGGGATTCGTCCTGCGATCGCAGCGTCCAAAGCGCGGCGAGCAAGGAAGCTACTGCGATCAGGATGATCGCAATGAGGGTCTGCATCAGACCGAAATTCAAAGCGTCCTGCGATACGAACAGCGCAGCGATGGGGGCGGCGGCGATCATGATCAATCGCCAGATCAGCGTCATCGTACCCGCTCGCTAACTGGCAGCTTTCATGTCTTCCGGCGATTCGACGTAAAAGCCGGAATAGCTGTCGACGTAGCAAAGGTGATCGTGAACTTCCTTGACGCCGGCGACATTTTCAGCTGCGACGATCGTCGCCTGACGCACGCTATCGTCGAAAATCACGCCATGGAGATGAACGACGCCATCGCGAACAGTGGCCTGGAATCCAGCCGGACGCCAGTCCGCAGCATGGACCGTCCTGGTGATACGATCGCGAATGTGGTCGTCGTCTGCGGTAGGATCGGGAACGTCGCGTGCCATGCTGGCAACGGCCTGCAGCAGGTTTGTCCGGGTGACGATTCCGGCGAGGATCTTGCCGCTCATGACGGGCAGTCGCTTGACGTCGTGCTTCTCCATCAGCGCCACTATTTCGCTCAACGTCGTTTGCTCGCCGATCGTCAGCACGTCGGTGGTCATGACATCCTGCACCTTGCGTCCATGTTCGTGAACAAACTCGTTCGCCAGCTTCCCGGCACTCGAAAACAGCTGAAGAATGCCCGTGCGCTTGCGGACGGTGCCGGTTTCCGCCCGGCGCAGAAAATCGCTCTGCGAAACCATCCCGACGAGCGAGCCAGAATCGTCGACGACGGGCAGGCCGCTGAAGTGACATTTCAGCATGATGCTTGCCGCATCCCGGATTGACGTATGAGGCGTTACCGTCGTGACGTCCTTCGTCATGATCTGATGGGCGCGCATAGGGGGCTCCTGTTCAATATGCCGGGAGTTAAACGGGGCGCCGCACCGCGATGCGCGCTCCGGCGCAGTGGCTCAGGCAAGCATCTTCATCGCTGCTTGCCTGGGCTGCTTCGACCACCGCCAAGTTAGCCGGAACGGCAATAGTGCCCTTTGACGAGGATCAAGTTTCTGCCGTGCCGCTTGGATAATGAGTGCATACCGATTGCTTCTCATCGCCGGCGATCCCTGCGAGATCGCGACATTTGACCGGCGCGGGACTGCTGCAACCAGGTTGCTTGCCGTAACGGCGCGGTCGCCGGCGTCCGTGGGCTCTCATCAATGAAGTTGACGTGCATCAACGTCGTGCCGGGTTCGACGGGCTAGCCTTGATAAGCGACGCGGAGGGCGCAGTGCCGCGCGAACTCCGTTCCGAGGCCTGCGATCACCCGACCGATCGCGAAATCATCGCGCTGGGCCGCCGCCATTTCCGTTTAGGGGAGCCGGCGCGCTGACGTCATCGACGGCTTCATTGATGTGCCTCAATGTTCGGTCTGGTGCGAGGCGCTAGCATTTCGATCACAAGATGGGAGAGTGGCATGCCAGAGCATTCTGAAACGGTTGCCGTGACGGCTGTCGAGGAGGTCGCGACCGGCGCGCAAGCGCGCATCGCGAAAGCCAATGAGCAAGCAGCGGGCTTCCTGTTCGGCGCCCAGAAACTGATGCTCGAGGAGTTGGTGTTCGCCGGCAATGAATTCGCCGAGCGGGCGCAGACCGAAATGCATCTGCTTTCCGAGCTGGTCTCGAAGCTGGCCGGCGCGCATTCGGTGAAGGACATCCGGACGATGGTCGAGGAATGCAGCAAGCATCAGATCGATTTCATCCGCCGCGACTGCGATCGGGTGTTCAGGCACGGCGAGCGGGTGATCGAGGCGACCTCGAACCTGTTCAAGACCCATCCTCTGAACTGACCGGTACGGAATGCCGTCGAATTCGTCCATGCCGAAGGCGAAAGCCGTCATCTTGCCCGCGCCGGTCGAGACGGTCGTACCCCGCGGCGACGGCGCCGAGTCGGCAGCGGCGAATAGTCCGGGACAGGCGATCGAGTGTTATCCGGCCGACCGCGCGTTTCATGCGGCACTGGCTCGGCTGAGTGGCGGCATTTCGCCGATTGCCCTGATGCTGGCCTATGCCGACTGGATGTCGCATCTGGCGGCGGCGCCGCAGCGGCAACTCGAACTGGCACAGACCGCGGCGCTGGACGCCAAGCGTCTCGGCGATGCCGCCCGGCATTTCTTCTCGCCGCAACACGGTCCGTGGTCGCTGATCAAGCCACAGGCCCAAGACCGCCGCTTCGCCCGCCCGGAATGGGAGCTTCCGCCGTTCAATCTGCTTGCACAGGGCTTTCTCCAGACACAGCAATGGTGGCACGGCGCGACCACCGGCGTGCGTGGTGTCGCGAAGCAAAACCAGGCGATCGTCGAGTTTTCGGTGCGGCAGATGCTCGACGTATTGGCGCCGTCGAATTTTGTCGCGACCAATCCGGTGGTGCAGCAGGAGGCGTTTCAGAGCGGCGGCGCAAACTTCGTGTCCGGCTGGCAGAATTGGTGCGGCGACTGGATGCGCCTGATGTCGGGACAGGTAAAACCGGCTGCCGGCCATGATTTCGTTGTCGGGGAGACCGTTGCGATATCGCCGGGCAAGGTGGTGTACCGCAACGAACTGATCGAACTCATTCAGTATGCGCCTGCGACGGAAAAGGTGCGTCCGGAACCGATCCTGATCGTGCCGGCCTGGATCATGAAATACTACATTCTCGATCTGTCGCCGCACAATTCACTGGTGAAGCATCTCACCGGCCAGGGCTTCACCGTGTTCATGATTTCATGGCGCAACCCCGGGACTGAAGATCGCGACGTTGCTTTCGACGACTATCGCAGGCTCGGCGTGGAAGCCGCGCTCGACACGATTTCGGGGATCGTGCAAGGCCGGAAAATTCATGCGCTGGGCTACTGTCTCGGCGGCACGCTGCTGTCGATCGCCGCCGCGGCAATGGCGCGCGACGGCGACGATCGCCTGAAATCGATCACGCTGCTCGCCGCGCAGACCGATTTCACCGAGGCCGGCGAGCTGACACTGTTCATCAACGAGAGCCAGGTGGCGTTCCTCGAAGACATGATGTGGGAACGCGGCGTGCTCGAAACCACGCAAATGGCCGGAGCGTTCCAGTTGCTGCGCTCCAACGACCTGATTTGGTCCCGGATCACCCGCGACTACCTGATGGGCGAACGCTCGCCGCCGAGCGACCTGATGGCCTGGAACGCGGACGCGACGCGCCTGCCATACCGGATGCATTCGGAATATCTTCGCAAGCTGTTCCTCAACAACGACCTGGCTGCTGGCCGATATCTCGTGGAGGGCAAGCCAGTCTCGCTGTCCGACATTCACACGCCGATGTTTGTGGTCGGGACCGTTCATGACCACGTCGCACCGTGGAAGTCGGCCTACAAGATTCATTTTCTGGTCGACGCCGACGTCACGTTTCTTCTGACCAGCGGCGGCCACAATACCGGGATCGTCGCGCCACCCGACGAAGCCGGACACAGCTATCGGGTCAGGACCAAGGCGGTCGACGCGACCTATGTCGGCCCCGATGAATGGCTCAAGACGACACCGGCGGTCGAAGGATCGTGGTGGGGCGAATGGACGGACTGGCTTGCGGTCAGGTCCGGCGCGCCGTCTGCGCCACCGTCGCTGGGCATCGGCCACGCCGGTGAACCCGTCTTGCCTGACGCGCCCGGCGACTATGTCCGGCATTGAGCGTGCGGTCGCAGCGTTCGACTAGCGCCGGACTTCGCAGCTCGACATCCCCAGGGCGGTGTAGATCGGGCAGCTCTTGAAGAAGGCGGTTGCGAGCAGCACCACGCCGATCAATCCGGCCCAGTGCCAGCCCTGAATGGAAAGACCGTCCTGGAACGCAAAGGCGACCAGCGCCAAGCCGAGCACGATCCGTACGTACCGGTCGACCGTTCCCACATTTACCGGCATCGCATTTCTCACTTGGGTGAACCGTGCTGAACGCAGCTTCGCAAGGCTGTCACAACATGCCGGCCCGGGCCTTGATCTGTCTCAACCGCGAGGCCATCGCGCGCTCATTCATTCAGCGCCCTCCGCAATTTTCGGATCAGAACACCGCGCGCCCGATCGTCCGCGGCAGCCTCGATTCGCTCATTGATATCGAGAATGAGTTTCGACATGTCGTTGTGCCAGTCGAGCCTGACGACAGCCTCGGGCGTGATCCGGCGACGATGTGAACCATCCACGATAGCGGGAGCCGGGCCGGTCAATTCATAGGCATCATCCAGCAGCGGCTGAAACACGCGTGCTGCCGGGATGATCCGATCCGCAATGCGCTCTGCGAGGCCGGCAATCGCCGGCTCCTCGCCATGGACCAGGAACACGCCGCGCTGCACCGGCCGGCGTGCGGCGATCCAGCGCGCCAGTTCCGATCCGTCGGCATGGCCGGAATAGTCTTCGATATTTCGAATCCGCGCCGCAACCTTGATCTCGTTGCCCTGGATCCGAACGGCCTTTGCGCCGTCCGCGAGGAAGCGGCCGAGCGTGCCCTGCGCCTGAAATCCCGTCAGCAACACGGTTGCTCGTGCATTCCACAGCCAGTTTCGCAGATGGTGCCTGATACGCCCCGCATCGCACATGCCGCTGGCGGCGATGATGATGTGGAAGCCGGTCAGGCGGGCGATCGCCTTGCTCTCTTCGACCGTTTCGGTGAAGCGGAGCTGCGGCGAGTTCAGCAGCCTGCGCACGTCGATGGCGGGATCGAGGCTGGATGCGTGCTTGCGAAACACTTCGGTCGCGCGGATCGCTAGCGGCGAATCCAGAAATATGGGAGCGGCCGGCACCTCGCCGCGTTCCATCAGGCCGACCAGATCCACGATCAATTCCTGGGTGCGCTCGACCGCGAAGGCAGGAATCAGCAGGGCGCCCTTGTGGCTTGCCGACTCGCGGACCTCGGCTGCCAGGCGCGCACGGCGGGCGTCATTGGTGATCGGCGCGCGCTCCCTGTCGCCATAGGTCGATTCCGAGATGACATAGTCGAAGCCTGCGGGCGCTTCGGGGTCCGGTTGCAGCAATTTTGCATCGGGGCCGATGTCGCCGGAGCAGAGGATACGGAGTGGCCGCTGCGCGGCGTCGGCGAATTCGATCTCGATCGAGGCGGATCCGAGGAGATGTCCGGCATTCCAGTATCGCGCGCGAACGCCGGCAAACACGTCGACCCATTTTTCGTAGTCGACCGCCGTGAACGACTGCAGGGTCGCGATGGCATCGGCCTGGGTGTAGATCGGGCTGACTTCGGCGCGTCCGCGGGCTGCGTTGCGCCGGTTCAGGGTAACGACCTCGGACTCCTGAATGCTTCCGGCATCCGGAAGCATATAGGAGCACAGATCGATGGTGCCGCGCGTCGCAAGGATGCGGCCGGCAAAGCCGTCACGCACCAGCTTGGGCAAGAGCCCGCTATGGTCGATATGGGCATGGGTCAGGAGCACGGCGTCGATGTCGGCGGCGCGAAATGGAAACGGCCGGTAGTTCAGCTCCTTCAGGGTCTTGGGTCCCTGGAACAGCCCGCAATCGACCAGAAAGCGTCCGGCACCGGTTTCGAACAGATAGCAGGAGCCCGTTACGGTTCGGGCCGCGCCGAAAAACCGAACGGTCACGCTCATCGGGTGGTCTCCGGAAGGGGAGCGAGTTTCATTTCACCGCGCAAGGCATCTGCGAAAAGTTCATCGAGCCGGATGGCATTGCTCGCATGCGGCACACTGTGGGTCGAACGGAGCGACCGAATGCCCGCCAGAGCCATTTCGCGACCCGACTGTTCCGGAAACAATGCGTGCGTGATGACGGCGTCGATCAGGGTCGCGCCGCCAGAGGTCAACGCCTTGGCGCATGCGATCATCGTGCCGCCCGAGGAGACGATATCGTCAACGATCAGCGCCGGCCTGCCGGCAATCTTCGCTTCGCCCGGGAAGGCGATCGCGACGGAACGGTCACCACGGCGAGTCTTGCTCGCAACGGCATAATCCAGTCCAAGGCGGCCCGCGAGATCGCTGATCCAGGGCCGGGATTCGGCGTCCGGTCCAATCAGGATCGTGGCCGGGTCGATACCGCTGTCTTGCAGCGCGCCGGCGATGACGGGCATGGCAGAGAGATCATCGGCTTCGATGCCCGGAAATACGGTCCGGATATCGGACGTGCGATGCAGATGCGCATTGACGGTCATGATGCGATCCATGCGCCCGGCTAGCATCGATCCGATTACTTTCTGGCTGACCGCTTCGCCTGCATGGAACGGAGCGTCCTGCCGCATGTAACAGAGATAGGGCGCTAGCAGGATGAGCCGCTGCACGCCGCCGCGGCGTAACGCCTCGGCTGCAAACATCAGCGCGATCAACTTGTCGTTCGGCCGGTCGAGCGATGCATAGATGATCGTTGTCGAAGCCGCGGGGCCGACCGTCACCCGTATCTCGCCATCGGGAAAAGTGTGGATCGCAATCTCGTGGACGGGGACGCCGAGGCGTGATGCGAGGCTGATGGCATCGCGCGACGATGAGGGCAGAAAATGGACGGCCGCGCTCACGGCGCCGTACCGACGGTGTAGCCGCTATTCGCCCTTGCGGCGATTGCGGCGAGATCGAGCTCCGATTTGTCGTAGGCGTGGATCCGGTAGAGCGGTTGGCCTCTCTCGACGTGGTCGCCGATCTTGCCGAACAGCCGGATGCCTGCGCCCTTGGCGAGTGGTGCGCCGGCCGTGCGGGCAAGGCGGTTCAGCTGCAGGCAGTTGATTTCGGAAATCGTGCCGTCGTCGGTCGCGGCGACATCGAAGGTGAGCTTGCCGAGATCGTTGCGGCAGGAGGAGGGCCCTTGGGCTTCGATGATGGCCAGCATTTTCTTCAGCGCCGCACCGCTGTCGAGCAGTTCGCGGGCGCGGGCATAGCCGGCGCCGCCGCGCAGCTGCGGGTCGTATTCGAGCAGATGCGCCGCAAGCCGCAGCGATTTTTCGCGCAAATCGGCGGGGGCGCCAGCCTCGTTGGCCAGCACGGCCATCACGTCTTCAGCTTCGAGAACCGGACCAATGCCGTTGCCGACCGGCTGACGGCCCTCTGTCGTGATTACTTCCACGGCAATGCCGAAATGGCTACCGACGAATTCGAACAGCTTGCGCAGCCGCATCGCTTCGCCGGCGTTGGAGAGTTTCGCCGCCGGACCGACCGGCAGGTCGATCAGCAGATGCGTGGAGCCGGCTGCCAGCTTCTTCGACATGATCGAGGCGACCATCTGCTCGCGCGTATCGAGGCGAAGCGGACGTTCGACGGAGATGAGAATGTCGTCGGCCGGCGAAAGGTTGACGTGGCCGCCCCAGACGAGACACCCCCGGCACGCGGCAACGATCTGTTTCATTTCGTCGACACCGACATCGACTCTCGCAAGCACTTCCATCGTGTCGGCGGTACCGGCCGGCGAGGTGATGGCGCGCGACGAAGTCTTGGGGATCGTCAACCCGTGTGCCGCCACGATCGGAACCACGATCATGGACGTGCGGTTACCCGGAATGCCCCCGATACAGTGCTTGTCGACGACGATCGGGTCCGGCCACTTCAATTGCGTTCCGGCGCGCGCCATCGCGTCCACCAAGGCGAGGAGCTCGCCGCTGGTCATGAAGCTGGCGGAGCCGATCAGAAAGGCGGCGATCTCCATGTCGGAGTAGCGGTAGTGTGTGAGGTCGCCGATGATGGCGGCGATCTCCGAGGGCTTCAGGGTCTGGCCCTGGATCTTGCTGCGAACCGCCTCGAGGCTTTCAGGGGA
>JAQSDT010000784.1 GCA_029946075.1 bacterium
GTGAGATGATGGGTATCGCTTCGCTCCACCCATCCTACGGATCCTAAACAGCCAACCGCTCCAGCAGATCCTGCACCACGCCCTTCAACAGATCGAGCTTGTATCCCGTCATTGGCAATGGCGTGGCGCCTGCGGTGGCCTGTTCGGCGGCGCTGGCGATGTTTTCTGCGCTTGCCGGTTTACCCTGCAGCGCGGCTTCCGCAGCAGCGAGCCTGATCGGTACCGGCGCGATGGCGCCGGCCGAGAGGCGAATAAACTGGAAGACGCCGTCCTTGACGACGGCGCGGGCGCAGACTTCGGCCAGCGGCCATTCCGCATGGGTCCGGCTGATCGCGCGCTTGTAGTGTGCACGTTCGCCCGCCAGCGGCACCGGCAATTCGATGCTTTTGATCATTTCGCCCGACTGCAGCGCGTTGTCGGCTGCGCCGTTGGAGCCGTTGCCGAGCATCTCGCCGATCGTCAGCGCGCCGCGGCGATCGGTCATGATCTTCGCATCATAGGCGAGCAGCGCCGCCGCCATGGTGGAGGGGTGCGGCGACACGCAGGGACCGAGATCGAACGCCACGCTGTAGAGATGATTGCCCGACCGCGCGGGGCAATCCGACCCGCCCTTCTTCAGGCAGGCGATATGCGGATTGCGGTAGTACCAGCAGCGCGAACGCTGCGCGAGATTGCCGCCGAGCGTTGCGAGGTGACGGATCTGCGGCGTCGCGAGACCCTGCGCCGATGCGGCAACGCCGGGATAGGCGGCGGCGATACGCGCGTCGGCGGCGATCGCGGCGATGCTGGTGAAGGCCCCGATGCGCACGCCGCCGTCGGCGGCCCACTGCATGCCGATCGTGTCCGATGCGGCCGAGATATCGATCAGCGGCCCCTTCGAGACGCCGCTGCGTCGCCGCTCGGAGATGTCGGTGCCGGCGGCGCGGAATTCGGGAATCTGCATGGCAGTCGTCGCTGTCGGTGTCATGCGGCAGTCCTCTTGTTTAGCGCGGCAACGAGACGGTCGGGACGGATCGGCAGTTCGGTGAGCCGGATGCCGGTGGCGTTGCAGACGGCGTTGGCGACCGCCGGCGATGTCGGTACGGTCGCGACCTCGCCGATGCCGACACTGCCGCCGAGCACATGGCCGAAGCCGCCTTCATCGAAATGCACGTCGATGACAGGCGTGTCGGCGATCCCCGGGATTCGATAATCCTCCATGCCGCCGCTGAGAATGTCGCCGGTGCGGGAATCGATCTCGCGCGCTTCATAGAGCGCATAGCCGACGCCCTGGATCACCGAACCCGCCGCCTGGCTGTGCGCCAGTGCGGGCGCGGCGATCTTGCCGACGGCGATGCCGGTATGTGCGCTGACGACCCTGACGTGACCGAGCCAGGTGTCGACCTCGACCTCGATCACCTGCACCGAGCTCGGCACGCCGGCGCCGATCGCGAGATTGGAGAAACGCCGCATCATCCAGCCGAAGATCATACCCATGAAGCCGGCCTGCTTGAGTGGCGACTGGATGCCGGGCGACGTCTGCCTGGAGTCTTCCGGCCGCACGCTGGAGGCGGAAAGATCCGGCGAGGCCGCGAGCATTTCGCGCCACGGCGCGTTGGAGCCGGGCAACGGCTGCCGCTTGGTCTGCTGCTGGATCGCGGCCTTCAACTGTTCGATCGCGAGCAGCGTCGGCGGGATCACCGAGGCGGTGACGCGGCTGCCGCCAGACCCCGGACCTTCCGGCAATCTGGAGTCGCCGATCTTCACATCGATCTCGTGCGGCTCGAGCCCAAACTCACGGGCGACCGTGTTGGCGAGTACCGTGCGGGTGCCGGTGCCGATATCCTGCGTCGCGCTGCTGACGACGAGGCGGCCGGCCTTGACGGCGACTTCGACCTTCGAGCCGGGCTGCCACAGATAGAGCCAGTAACCGGTGGCGACACCGACGCCGTGGCGATATCGGCCGGTCTGCGATGCGGCAGTCTTGCGATTGCGCCAGACGTCCAGCCCCAGCGCCCAATCATAGAGGCGCTGACGGTTCGGATCGGGATCCCAGCGCTTGCGCAGCGCGATCGGATCGACGTTCATTCGCAGCGCGGCTTCGTCGATTGCCTGTTCGAGCGCGAAGGCCATCGGCGGTCCACCCGGTCCGCGGAACGCCGCGCCCGGCGGCAGATTGCTGATGACGTCGAAATCGGCGAGCTCTTTCGCCTCCGCCGGATAGATCAGGCGGGCGAGCGCGGCGATGGTCGAGTTGGTGGCCGCGCCGGTGTCGGCATGGGCGATCAGCGACAGCGCCTTGAGGTCGCCTTGCTCGGACGGCAGCAGCGCGATCTTTACTTCCGCGGCGGGGCGATAGCCGGTGACGGACAATTCCTCGTGGCGGTCGAAGGCGACGCGCACCGGCGCCCTTGCTTCACGCGCCAGTTCGATCGCGGTCGTCGTCTCGGCGCCGAGGCTGGCCTTGGAACCGAAGCCGCCGCCGACGTGGTCGGCAATCACCCGCACCTTGTCGTGGTCGAGCTTGAAGCGCTTGGCGATCAGCTCCATCAGATGAAATACCGACTGCGTCGAGACGTGCACCGTCAGCCGGTCGCCGTCGAAGCGCGCGACCGCGGCGTGCGGCTCGAGACAGGCATGCTGCTGCGTGCCGGTACGGAACGTGCCTTCGACCAGCAGCGGGTTCTTTGCCGCGCGCGCGCCATCGACCCAGCTGCGGACCTTCTTGGGTTTCTTGGAAAACGCCGCCGACGGGCCGCGGATGTTTCCCTTCCACGGCGCCGGGGAGCCGCCGCCTTCGGAAACATTGCCGGCCTTCTTGCGCGCGGATTTTTCGAACACGACGGGGGCATCCGGCTTGCGCGCTTCGCTGAGCCCGATCGCCGACGGTAACGCCTCGCTGTTGAGCTTGATGGCGTCCAATGCGGCCAGTGCCGTCTTGCGATCCTTGGCGGCGACGGCCGCAATCGGGGCGCCGACAAAGCGGACGACGTTGTCGTCGCCGAGCAGAGAGATCACGGCGGCAACGCCGGGCATTGCACGTGCAGCCGCGAGATCAAGCTGGCTGATCCGAGCATGCGCCGATGTCGAGCGCAGGATGACGCCCTCGAGCTGGCCGTCATGATGGACGTCGACGGTGTATTTGGCCGCGCCCGTCACCTTGTCGCGCGCCTCCATGCGCGGCGGCAGGATATCGTCGCCGTCGTAGCGGCCGGCGCAGGCGTCGGCGACGGCGCGGAAGATGCCGTCATAAGCGCCACAGCGGCAGAGATGCCCTGACAGCGCCGCGCCGATTTCCTCGCGCGAGGGCACGGCGGTGCCCTTTGCAGTGCGCCAGCCATCGTGGAAAGCCGCGGCCTCGACGATGAAGCCCGGCGTGCAGAAGCCGCATTGCAGCGCGTCGTGCGCCATGAACGCCTTTTGCACCGGATGCAATTTCTTCGCACCGATGCCTTCGACCGTCGTGATCGACTTGCCATTGGCTGCGACCGCCGGCATCAGGCAGCTGGCGACCGGCGCGCCGTCCACCAGTACGGTGCACGCGCCGCAGACGCCAGCGCCGCAGACGAGCTTGGTGCCGGTCAGATCGAGCGCATCGCGGACCACGTCGACGAGCATCGCATCGGGATCGTCGGGCAGGGCAGCGAGCTTGCCGTTGATCGTCATCGTACTCATTTGCGATCTCCAGATTTGCGAGAGGCGGGTTTGCTGACGCGTTTCGGTGCGGCTGCGCGCGGTGTCTTGGCCGGACTCACGGCGCCGGCGACGAACGTGCGCAGCATGATCTCGAGATCCCTGAGGAAGGCATCGGCCGGCTGCATCGCCGGATAATGCGATTTGGTGCCGTTGATCGCCATTTCGACGTGGCGCGCAAAGTCGCGCGGGGTCATGCCGCCATTGAGACTCAGTTCCTGCTTGCGGCAAACGCGCACGATCGTCGCGGCGAGTTGCTTGGCGAAAGCCGTGGCGTATTTCTGGTAGAGGTCGCGGGCCTGCGCCAGATGTTCGGAAAACAATTCCTCGACATGGGGCGAACCGTCGAGCGAGGACGCCATCTGGCGCAGCTTGGCGGTGACGGAAGCGACCAGAATATCGGCGAGGCTGCCGCCGGCTTTCTCCGCGGCGGCTGCTGCCGCGGTCTCGGCGGCAAACGCTTCCTCATACAGCCGCTCGATGACGGCGCGGAACAGCGCTTCCTTGGATTTGAAATGATGATAGAGCGCCTGCCGCGTCAGGCCCGCGGCTTCCGCCGCCTGCTCGATCGAGGAACGCCGAAAGCCCTGCCGGCGGAATACCAGCATCGCGGCGTCGAGAATGCGGGTACGCGGGGTCATTTGACGATTTTGACAAAATGGAAAGAAATGTCAAGAATCGTTCCATGGCCGAAAGCGCGGCCGAATGCCACTGCCGGCGATACGCTTGGGAATATGGCGCGGAATGAAGTTCTCGCGGCCGTGGTCGCCGGGATCGTCAGCCTGGATGGACGAGGATCACGATCAGGAACACGATCGTCACCGGGATGCCCCAGAACCAAATCAATTTATTCGTCGCTGATCGCATGCTGACCGTCCTCGCGGCAGAGGGAGCGGTCGTCGCGGGTTTTCGTTCCCGGATTCGCGACGCTTCATCGGGATCGATCGCATGGCGATGCGGTTGGCCGCGGGATAGTTTTACTTCGGCTTGACCTGGTACGCCGCGAGGAACATTCGCGTCGCGCTGTCGACGACTTGCGCGATGCGTTCGGGGGAGGGCGCGGGCGCGGCCTGGAAGACGAACGGCAGGAACAGCGATGCCTGACACATCATCATGAACTGGGAGGAGGCGAGCCGGCAGTCGTCGATCGCAAGATCGCCCTGTCCGACACGGGCCTCCAGATACCCGGCGAGGCGATGAATGGTTTTCTCGAGGACGTTCTCGTAAAAGCGGTTGCCGACCTCCGGCATCCGCTCGGCAATCGCCATTACGGTCCGGATCGACGATCCGCCGCCGGGACGGCACAGCAGCTGGATGTAGGCGCGGCCAAATTCCCGCAGCGTGGCTTCGGCGTCGCGCGCAGGGTCGAAATTGAAGACGTCCTTACCCTGTTCGAGCGCCTCGGCCTCGACGATGGCCTCGAACAGCCGGTTCTTGTCGGCAAAATAGACGTAGAGCGTCCCCTTGGAGACGCCGGCCGAACGCGCGATCTCGTTCATGCTGGCGCCGTCGAAGCCGAGATCCATAAAGACCTTGCGTGCTCCGTCCAGGATCTGGCGGCGCTTCGCGCTTTCCTCCTCGGCGGCGGGACGAATCGTGCTTGGTGTGGCTGCAACCATTGGTTTATCTTCTCGGGAAAGAAATCGGCCCGCGATACGGGGCGGAAGTCGTTTTCGCCGTATGGTCTACCCGGAACAAATGTAACTTGACCGAACCGTTCGGTCAATGGTAATTTCGGGGCTGACGGTGCTTATTGGCTAATTCCTGGCCAATTGGCATCGTGACATCAGAATGGGGAGGCAAGGTATGGCCGCAGCGAGAGACCAGGCCGCACGCATCGTCCGTACCGGGCCGGAAACGGCGGAGGACGACGCGGCGCGTGATGCGGCCCAGCTTGCGGACCAGCTTCGCACCCATGTTGCCGAAGAGCGGCGCCGCGCCGCGGATGCGCCCGGCGCCCACGGGACGCCTGCCGCCCCCGCGACCGACAAGCCCGCTTCGCCTGCCGCTGCTGCGTCCGCTGCCAAGCCCGGCAAGCGCAAATTCGTGGCGATCGGAATTTTCGGATTGCTGGCGCTCGCCGCCGTCGGTTACGGCGTCTACTTCGTTTTCGTCGGACGATTTTACGTTTCGACCGACGACGCCTATGTCCGCGCCAACAACACCACGCTCGGCGCGCGCGTCGCGGGCCACGTTGCGGCGATCGTGCCGTCGGATAATTCCGTCGTTCGCGCCGGCGACGTGATCTTCAGGATCGACGACGGCGACTATCGGATCGCGGTGGATGCCGCCCGCAGCAGGATCGCCACCCAGCAGGCCACCGTCGATCGCATCGGCCGCCAGGTCACCGCGATGGAAAGCTCGGCCGAGCAGGCCAAGGCGCAGCTCGCCTCGTCGGAAGCCGCCCTCAAGCGCGCCGGTCTCGATTTCGACCGCCAGCAGACGTTGAGCACCAAGGGGTTCGCCTCGCGCGCCGCCTTCGAAGTTTCGGAAGCCAGCCGCGACCAGGGCGCAGCGGCGGTGAAATCGGCGCAGGCCGCCTTCGATGCCGCGCGCGACAATGTCGAGGTGATGAAGGCGCAGCAGGCCGAGGCCCGCGCGCAGCTTGCGGAACTCCAGACCCAGCTTGCGAAGGCGGAACGCGACCTTGCCTTCACCCAGGTACGCGCGCCGGTCGACGGCACCTTCTCCAACCGGCTCGTGAACAAGGGCGACTTCATCCAGGCCGGGCAGAGGCTCGCCAATGTGGTGCCGCTCAATGAGGTCTTCATCGACGCCAACTACAAGGAAACCCAGCTCAAGCGCATCCGTCCCGGCCAGCCGGTGACGATCAAGGTCGATGCCTATGGCTTCCGCAAATTCACCGGTGTCGTCGACAGCATTTCGCCGGCGGCTGGCTCGGTGTTCACGCTGCTGCCGCCGGACAACGCGACCGGCAATTTCACCAAGATCGTGCAGCGGCTGCCGGTTCGCATTCGCGTGCCAAAGGACGTGGCGAAGCAGAACCTGCTGCGCGCCGGCATGTCGGTCTACACGACGGTGGATACCCGCGAGGGGGCCCACGATGCCGACAGCGAGGCCGACCTCGACGCGCCGGGAACGGTTCAACCGCAATAATTGGCATGTGCCGGGCGACTGCCCGGCGTTTTTTCCTTGAGCAGGCCCTCGGCAGATCATGGCTGACGCCACCACCGCGCCCCCGGGAATGATGAACGCCGAGGTATCTGAAAAGATTCCGCCGCGGCGGCTGTTCGCGTTTCTCATCATGGTGTTCGGGATGTTCATGTCGATCCTGGACATCCAGGTCGTCTCGGCATCGCTGTCGGAAATCCAGGCCGGTCTGTCCGCGAGCTCCAGCGAAGTCTCCTGGGTGCAGACCTCGTATCTGATCGCGGAAGTGATCGCGATCCCGCTGTCCGGGTTTCTGTCGCGCGCGCTCGGCACGCGTCTCCTGTTCGCGATCTCGGCGTCGGGTTTCACCATCGCCAGCTTCTTCTGCGGTTTCGCTTCCACCATCGAACAGATGATCCTGTGGCGCGCGATCCAGGGATTTCTCGGCGCCGGGATGATCCCGACCGTGTTCGCCTCCGCCTACACCGTGTTCCCGCGCTCCAAGTTTCACATCGTCGGCCCCATCATCGGCCTGGTCGCAACGCTGGCGCCGACCATCGGCCCCACGGTCGGCGGCTACATTACCGGCATGATGACGTGGCACTGGCTGTTCTTCATCAACATCGTGCCCGGCATCGGCATCACTGTCGGCGTGCTGGCGCTGGTCGATTTCGACAAGCCCAATTTCGCGCTGCTCGATCATTTCGACTGGTGGGGCCTGCTGTTCATGGCGGGCTTTCTCGGTACGCTCGAATATGTGCTGGAAGAGGGGCCGCAGTCGCAGTGGCTGGAAGATACTTCCGTCGCCGTCTGCGCTGCGATCTGCGTGGTTTCAGCGATAGCCTTCTTCTGGCGCGTGCTCAGCGCCAGGGAGCCGATCGTCGACATCAGGACCTTCGGCGACCGCAATTTCGGCCTCGGCTGCCTGATTTCGTTCTGCGTCGGCATCGGCCTCTATGGTCTCACCTACATGTATCCCCGCTACCTCGCCGAAGTGCGCGGCTACAGCGCGCTGATGATCGGCGAGACCATGTTCGTCTCCGGCGCCACGATGTTCCTGGTCGCGCCGATCGTCGGGCGGCTGATGACCAAGGTCGACATGCGCTACCTGATCGCGTTCGGTCTTTGCACCTTCGCGCTCGGCTCCTACATGATGACCTGGATCACGCGCGAATACGATTTTTACGAGTTGCTGCTACCGCAAATCCTGCGCGGCACCGGCATGATGTTCGCGATGGTGCCGACCAACACGATTGCGCTCGGCACGCTGGCGCCGGACCGGGTGAAGAACGCATCGGGGCTGTTCAACCTGACGCGTAACCTCGGCGGCGCGCTCGGGCTCGCCATGATCAACCAGGTGCTGAACGAACGCACCGACCTGCACATCTCGCGGCTGCACGATCGCGTCAACTGGGGCAACGCCACCGCGGTCGAGACGCTCAACATGTTCCAGCAGCGCATGCAGGGCGTCGGCGATTCCGCGTTGATGGCGATGAAGCAATTGTCGCAGATCGTGCACCGTCAGGCCGTGGTGATGGGCTACGGCGACGCCTTCTTCATGATGACCGTGTTCTATTTCGGTCTCTCGCTTCTGGTGCTGTTCCTGAACAAGCCCTCCGCAATGGCCGCCGGCGGCGACGCGCATTGAGCGGCTGTTGTATCGGCGCATCATTTGCGGGCGAAAGACAACTGCCCGGCGCAATTGCGCCTGCGTCATGTTGCAAACTACCAATGATGCATCTATAAGCAGCGCATTGTCGCTCGAGCCGGGGAGATTTGCATGATTTCGATGTATTCGCAGATCGTACCCTCGCGTCCGATGCTTGTGCTGGATTTTCGGTCGCGTTGCTGACCACGATTGCCGCCGGCCCTGATCGGGCCTGACGTGCCGATCACCAAACATCCCAACGACTTATCGATCATTTCGACGCGCGCGTTCGGCCACAAGGTCGCGCTTTTCGTCACACCCCGATGGAGCCGGCATGTGCGCGAGCGCAGCCGGATGACGCCATGACTGTTCAACGAGACAACCGTCCCACGGCAATACGCATCGTGCTGCCGTTCGTGTTCCGCCACTGGCTGCAGCAGCCGGGCCGCGCCACCATCGTCGCCGGCGGTTTGCTCGGTGCGACGGCGGCCGACCTGTTCATGCCGATTTTCTCCGGCCGCCTCGTCGACGCGCTGACGTCGGGCGCCGCCGATCCGGCGGCGCGGCAGGCGGCGTTCATGGCGTTCGGCGCCATCGTGGCGCTGGGCCTGATGTCGATGATCCTGCGGCTGACCGGCCTGCAGGCGATCGTGCCGTTCACGCTGAAGATCATGTCGGACGTGGCGCGCGATGCGTTTCTACGCGTGCAGCGCTTTTCGACCGACTGGCACGCCAACAGCTTCGCCGGCTCCACGGTGCGCAAGATCACGCGCGGCATGTGGGCGCTCGATCTGCTCAACGACACCATTCTGATGGCGCTGCTGCCGTCGCTGCTGGTGCTGCTGGGCTCGATGATCCTGCTCGGCCTGCACTGGCCGGTGCTGGGCGCGGTGATTGCCGTCGGCACGGTGATCTATGTCTCGATGACGGTGGCGTTCTCGATGAACTACATCGCGCCGGCTGCGCGCGTCTCCAACGCCTGGGACACCAAGGTCGGCGGTACGCTGGCGGACGCGCTGACCTGCAATGCGGTGGTGAAGTCGTTCGGCGCGGAAACACGCGAGGACACGCGGCTGGCCGGCGTCATCGGCCGCTGGCGCCGGCGCGTGCGGCGGACGTGGCTGCGCTACAACTACACCAGCACGGCGCAGCTCGCGGTGCTGCTGTGCTTTCGCGCGTCCGTGATCGGCGGTGCGATCCTGCTGTGGATCGCCGGCCGCGCCACGCCGGGCGACGTCACCTATGTGCTGACGAGCTACTACATCATCCACGCCTATCTGCGGGACGTCGGCATGCACATCAACAATCTGCAGCGCTCGGTTAACGACATGGAGGAACTCGTGGTGATCCATGACGAGCCGATCGGCATCGTCGACAGGCCCGGTGCAAAGCCGATCGACATTTTGCGCGGGCGCATCGTGTTCGATGACGTGACGTTCCATTATGGCGGGCACCGCGCGCCGCTGTATGACGGGCTCTCGGTGGACATCCGTGCGGGTGAGCGCGTCGGTCTGGTCGGCCGCTCCGGCTCCGGCAAGACCACCTTCGTCAAGCTGGTGCAGCGGCTGTACGATGTCAGCGGCGGCAGGATCCTGATCGACGGTCAGGATATCGCCGAGGCGACGCAGCAATCGCTGCGCAGCCAGATTGCGATCGTGCAGCAGGAGCCGATCCTGTTTCACCGGACGCTCGCCGAGAACATCGCCTATGGCCGGCCCGGCGCCAGCATGGAAGCGATCGAGCAGGCGGCGCGGCTGGCGAATGCGCACGACTTCATCCTGCGGCTGCCGAAGGGGTACGGCACGCTGGTCGGCGAACGCGGCGTCAAGCTGTCGGGCGGCGAGCGGCAGCGCGTCGCGCTGGCGCGCGCGTTCCTGGCGGACGCGCCGGTGCTGATCCTGGACGAGGCGACGTCGAGCCTCGACTCGGAGTCCGAAAGCCTGATCCAGCAGGCGATGGAACGGCTGATGAAGGGGCGG
>JAQSDT010000785.1 GCA_029946075.1 bacterium
TCCCCGTGCTGAAGTGTGGATTGCTTCGCTGCGCTCGCAATGACGGGGCTGGCACCTAGGCCGGCACGACCTCGTCGCTGACAACGAAAAACTTCACCAGATCCATCCGGCCGAAGCTCGTGGTCAGCGCGACGTCGGCAGCATCGCGGCCGGTACCCATCAGGATGCGGCCGGCGCGCGGGCAATTGTGGCGAGCATCGAAGGTGTACCACTGGCCGGACAGATAGACCTGAAACCAGCCGGAGAAATCCATCGGGGCGAGATCGCGGGGAACGCCGATGTCGCCGAGATAGCCGGTGCAATAGCGCGCCGGGATGTTCATGCAGCGACAGAAGGTCAGCGCCAGATGCGCGAAATCGCGGCAGACGCCGGCGCGCCGCTCGTAGACGTCATGCGCCGACTTCATGTGATGGGCGTGCTGGTAGCCGAAGGTGACGTGGTCGTGGACGAAATCGACGATCGCCTGCACCCGCGCCCAGCCGGGCGGCGTGCTTGCGAACAGCGACCAGGCGACATCGGTCAGCTTGTCGGTCTCGCAATAGCGGCTCGGCATCAGATATTGCAGCACGTCGTCCGGCAACTGGTCGATCGGCAATTGCTGTGCGGTCGGCATCACGACGTCAGGACGGCCGGAATCGCGCACCAGCGCGTCACCGCGCAAGGTAACGCCGCCGGCCGGCGCCACCAGCCGGCCGCAAACATTGCCGAAACCGTCACGATAGAAGCCGATCGGCACGTCCGGTTCGGCGACGATCCGCTCGGTGCCGACGATATCGGCAAAGCGCGACGGGTGGATCGAGAGCATGATCGGTGTCGGCTGCACGGCGGCGTAGGTGATTTCGAACCCGACCTTGATCTCCATGGTCAGACCTTCTCTGGCTGCGGCGCTTCCCGGGATTCCTGCCCTTGCTCTTCTCGCTCCTCGCCGACCGAGACGACGTTGATATGAACGTCCATGCCGGCAAAGGCGTCGGGCGAGCCCAGATAGCTGCCGTGCAGCGGAATTGCCTGGCGCGGGTCGCGCGCCACCGCCACGCGTACGAGATCGCGGGTGCCGACGATGCCGTTGGTCGGATCGAATTCGATCCACCCCGCGCTCGGCAAATAGACCTGCACCCACGCATGGGTTGAGCCGCCGCCGACATAACCATGCGTGCGATCGCCGGGGATGAAGAGATAGCCGGACACGAAACGCGCGGCGATGCCGAGCCGCCGCAGCGCCTCGATCATGAACAGCGCATAGTCGCGGCATGTACCGGAGCCGGTTTGCAACGTGTCGAGCGGATGCTGGGTGCCCTGCTCGTGCCGCTTGCGATAGGTGAACGCCTTGCGGATGCCGTGCGTCATCCCGCTCAGGATATTGAACGTCGGCGTCGGTCCTTCCACATCGAGGAATTTTCGCGCCCAGATCGAGAGCTCGCCATTGGGATCGCCATATTGCGGCGTGATGAACTGCTGCAGATCGGGAAATTCTTCGTCGTCGTAGAGGAACGGATAGAAATAGGCGGGATCATCCGGCGTCAGCGCGAACTCCAGCAGCGCCGGATCGTGCTGCACGGTGGCGGTCGCGGTGAACGTCAGCGTATCGGCACGCTCGTCGAAGGTCGCGATCGCTACGCTGTTGCCGAAAACATCGTGGATCCAGCGCAGCTGCATCGGTTGCGGCTCGATCACCAGACTGCTGTCGCAGATTCGCAGGTCGTGACCCGGCAACGGCCGCAGCATGATGCGGTGTTCGCCAAACGCGACCGGGCGCTTGTAGCGATAAACAGTCTTGTGATGGATGGTCAGGAGCGGCATCGTTAGACAATCATCGATTCTGATATGCATAATCTAGTCCGAACTCTGCTTAATTCCAGATCGATATGCCGCTTCGATAGGCAGCAATGTAGGGAAAATGCGTTGAACCACACCGGCGACACATCACTACTCCTCAAGCCCCAGGATGTTCCGCCGGTGCGCGAATTTCGGCAGAACGGACGTTCGCCGTTTCTGCTGACATGCGACCACTATGGGAGGTTGATTCCGCATGCGCTCGGCGATCTCGGCGTGCCCGAGAGCGAACGGGTGCGTCACATCGGCTGGGACATCGGCATCGCCGGCGTCGCCGAAGCGCTGTCGGCGCATCTCGACGCGCATCTGATCGCGCAACGCTATTCGCGGCTGGTGATCGACTGCAACCGCCCGCCCCATGTCGCAAGCTCGATCCCGCGCATTAGCGAGGCGACGACGATTCCCGGCAATGAAGGCATTTCGCGCGAGGACGCAGCGGTGCGGCGCGCGGAAATCTTCGATCCCTATCACCGGCGGATCGACGAGATCATCGACCAGCGCCACAGCGCCGGCCAGCCGACGGTGCTGGTGTCGCTGCACAGTTTCACGCCCGTCTATGCCGGCATCGCGCGGCCCTGGCACATCGGAACGCTCTATCAGCGCGACACGCATCTGCCGCCGCTGTTGTTGCAATGCCTGCGTGCCGAGGGCGACCTCGTGGTCGGCGACAACGAGCCCTATGCGGTCAGCGACGAGACCGACTACACGATTCCGGTTCACGGCGAGGCGCGCGGGCTGATCAATACGGGAATCGAGATTCGGCAGGACCTGATTTCAGATGCGGCCGGCGAGAAGGCGTGGGCGGACCGGCTGGCGCGGATCTTTGGCGAGATCGAACCGATGCTGCGCGCGGAGCAACTGCTCAACGTCTAACCATGAACAGCGGCGTAATACGCCACGCCCCAGATCGCAAACGCGGAAATCCAGATCACCCAGACGAACCCCACGCTCGGGTCCAGCGTCGCCTGCGACGGGTTGGCGGGGTTGACCCAGACTTTCACGGCGGCGCCGTTCTGGTAGCCTGCGACGGATTTGCGCACCAGCCAGCTCGAGGTGGAGGCGAAGCTGCTCGCCAGCGTGGCGTGCACGCCGGTGTAGGAAAGATAGTTGTACCTGTAGGTGTAGGACACCTTACGCTGGTACATGGTTTTCGAACTCGATCCATCCTTCGGCGCCGTTCGGTATTGCTCGATGTCGGACAGTTTGATGGTGCCTGACACCACCGGCCATTTCCTCGCCAGCGCCGCCTGCCGGTGAAACGCGAGCGCGAACAGCGCTATCGCGGTACCGAATGCACCGAAGGCCACCGCCGCGGCGCCATTGCCCGATTTCGGGATTCGCGTCGTCACGAATTCGGTGAGCTGATGCAGCCCGATGGCGGAGCCGAACACGATGGCGAGCACGATCACGGTGGCGATGCCGAGACAGCCCCACATGCCCTTGGGCAGGTCGCGCTCCAGCACCGCCTGGTCCGGATGCAGCGGATTGTAGTAGACGGTGACGACGGCGCCGGACGGATATTTCGCAATGGTTTCGGCGACCTCGAAATTACCGCGGTCCTCACCGATGCTGACGCGGTTGCATCGCAGCTTCCTGCCGGCGACGGAATATTCGTAAACGATATTGGCGAAGTTGCGCTGCTCCATGCGGAAGCCCTCCGCGCGCTCGCTGTCGATCACCTTGACGTCGCGCACCTCGGAATTCGAGACCACGACCTTGCCGCCGGTCGACGGCCATTCGCGCGCGGCGCGGACCTCGAGACTCTTCCAGACGGCAGCAAACAGCAGCAAGCCAAGCGGGGCCAGCAGCATCGCATAGACGAACCACGGCAGATCGGGCATGGATGTTTCCCCAGAGGCGCTCGCGATTAGACGCACCGGCCCGGCTTGGGGTTCAAATTCGCCCGTTCAGCGCGAGCGCATCAGCGCCAGCCAGACGCCGCCGCCGATCATGAAGCCGCCGGAAATGCGCGACACCAGCCGCGTGCGTTCCCGGGAGAAGAACAACCGGGCGCGGCCGGCCAGCAACGCGTAGACCGCGTCGGTCGAGGCCGCGATCACCATGAAGGTGACGCCGAGCAGCGCCACCTGCGGGAAGTGCGGCTTGTCCATGTCCATGAACTGGGGAATGAACGCACCGAAGAACACCAGCACCTTCGGGTTCGACAGCAGCACCAGAAAACCCTGCAGGAAAAACCCGCCGCGCGGCGGCGGTGGCGGCGCATCGGTATCGACGCCCTCGACCGGAGCCCGAACCAGCTTGATCCCGAGCCAGATCAGATAGGCGGCGCCGGCAAAGCGCACCCAGTCGAACCAATAGCCCATGGTGGCCATCAGCGACGTCAACCCGACCGCGACGACGCAGATTACGATCGCAAGCCCCGCCTGCGCGCCGGCGCAATTGATCAGCGCGGCGCGGGTGCCGTGCCGCAGCCCGTTCGCAATCAGCAGCGTGACGACGGGACCGGGCAACAGGGCCAGCGCGATGCAGGCCGCGACGAAGGCGAGATAGAGTTGAAGAGACATGGACGAATCCGCGGGCTGGAGGGCTACCCGATCATTAAGCATGCGCGTGCCCCCGATGGAAGTCGCGGCTTCGCACTGCGGGCATTTGCGCGACCTTCACCCGGACGGCGTCCCGCGCTAACGTCAATCGGCACGAACGGATCGACCGAGCATGGACATCAGCAAATTCAAGCCCGTCATCATTTACACGATCTACATCGCGGCAAAAGCCGAGAGTGTGTGGCAGGCACTCACCTCGGCCGAATTCAGCCGGCAATATTTTTCCGGCTTTGCGATCGCAGTCGATCTGAAGGTCGGCGGCGCCTTCATCGCCAGCGCGCCGGATGGTTCGGTCCATATCCAGGGTGACGTGGTCGAGTGCGATCCGCCGCGCAAGCTGATCGTCACCTGGAACGTGAACTGGCCGGCACTGGTTGAAAAGCTCGGACCGACGCTCGTGACCTGGGAGATCGAGCCTGCCGGCGAGGCCGTGAAGCTGACGGTGCAGCAATCACACGACCGCGACGTCAGCGACGACATTCTCTCCGGTGGACGCGCGGGCTGGCCGGCAATCCTCTCCGGCCTGAAGAGCCTGCTGGAAACCGGCCGTGCGCCGGCGATCAAAATGCAGCCGCCGGAGCGGATGCTCGCCGCGCTGAAGGCGATGGGGGTCGCGACGCCGCAATAACCGTCGAAATCGTGACGGCGGTCTCGAATTTGGCAATGCCGCACGTGCGACGAAGACCGATTCATGGTACGCTAACTGCGATGGCTAAGCGGAAAGACATGGTAGCAGGCGCAAAAACGGGCCAATTCGTGCTCGGCAGCGACCGCTTCGCAAAAATCAGCGAAGTCGAGGGCATTCGTCTCACGCCTGCCATGAAAAAACGCGCCGGCGAGGCTCAGGCCAAGGGGTTGTCGGCCGAGGAGTACCGCCGCACAATCATCCGAAGCCACAAAAAGGGCTGACCGACCGCATGTATGATGCGATCGAGGATCCCTACACGTACAAGAACTCGACTGTGCTGATAAACAAGCTCGACCTGCAGAGCCAGGCCGAGCTTGATGCGTTCGAGGCGGAAATTTCAAGCGCACGCGCGGCAGAGCCGCTGCCCGACGGATCGCTGAATTTCGTTCACTACAGGGCTATCCACCATCACCTGTTTCAAGACGTCTACCAGTGGGCCGGCGAGCTTCGCACGGTCAGAATCTCGAAGGGTGGCAATCCATTCTGCTTTCCCGAGAACATCGAAGGGCAGGCGAACCAGCTATTCAGCGATCTCCGATCGGCGGACCACCTTCGGCGTCTCGGCGCGCAAGTCTTTGCAAAAAAGGCGGCGCACTTCCTGGCTGAACTGAATGCCATTCATGCTTTCCGCGAAGGAAACGGGCGGTCACAGCTTACCTTCTTTGCCTTGCTCGCGGATTACGCGGGCCACCCACTCAAAATCGAGAAACTCAGCCCGGAAGAAATGTTGGCCGCAATGATCGCCAGCTTCGACGGTGACGAGCGCCGGCTTTCTGATGTGATCTACCACCTGATTGAATGATCCGCTGCCGGATCGGTGGACTCAGGCCCGTCCTGAGGGTAATTCAGCACAAGTTATTTCGAAATGACTGCGGCGGCGCGTCGCCGAACGGAGAACGCAGTTTCCATTTGATGCTGTCGCAGCGAACCCTGCTGATCTGAGCGCGGAACGACCGACCGATGAGCCTGCGCACCCGGCTACTGTTGCTTGTGATCGCTGCGATGCTCGTGCCGGCCATTCTGGTGGGACTGCGCTTCGTGCAGAATCGCGCAAGCGAGATCAACGCGGCGGTGGCGAACCTGTCGGCGGCGGCCAACGATATTCAAGGCGACCTCGACGAGAAGATTCAAGGCACCGCGCAGCTTCATTACGGCCTCGCCCGCGCCCGCGATCTCGACACGTCGGACAAGGCGGCGTGCTCAGCCTTCCTGTCCGCCGTGCGCGAGGAATATCCGCAGTTTACGGGAATCCTGACGATCAATCCCGACGGCAGCCTGTTCTGCGACTCGCTGCGCACCAACCGCACGCTCGATTTGCGAGACCGTGAATATTTCAGGCAGGCGCTGGTGGCGACCGGTGCGGTGACGCTGGAGCCGGCATTCGGCCGCCTGACCGGAATCTCCGTGCTGCAGATCGCCTATCCCGTCCGTTCCGAATCCGCAGCGCTGAAATTCATCCTGCTCGCCTCGTTCAACCTGATGAAGTTCGCCGAGTATCACGACAAGCGCCTTGCGAGCGACAACGAGATCCTGCTGGTCAACCGCAAGGGCACGGTGCTGGTGGCGCCGCCGGGAAGGAACTGGACCGAACCGGCCGGCGCATCGATTGCCGATTCGAAACTGTTTCGGTTCGCGGCCTCGGCGAACCGGGAGCCTTCGCGCGAGCTGACCGATCGAAACGGCAAGACGTACGTCTGGGCCGTCGCCCGCTCGCCCGCGGCCCGCGATGCCGGGCTCTACATCATGGTCGGACGATCGAAGGACGGCCTGCTCGCCGCCGCCAACCGCCGGCTCTACGAAGACCTCGCGATGCTGGCGGTGGCCTCGCTGCTGCTGTTCGCCGGCGTATGGTTTCTCGTCACCATCAGCGTCGGCCGTCAGGTCGGACGGCTCGCAACGATGGCGACCCGCATGGGGCTCGGCGATCTCGGCGCGCGCATTGCGCCGCCCCATCCGCGCGGCGAGCTTGGCGGATTGATGACGCTGCTCAACGGCACGGCCGAATCGCTGGAGCGGCAGCGCGCCGCGATCGACGAACTCAACCAGAAGCTCACCCAGTCGCAGAAGATGGAAGCGATGGGCCAGCTCACCGGCGGCGTCGCCCACGACTTCAACAATTTGCTCACCGTCATTCTCGGCAATGCCGAGCACCTCGCCGAACTGCTGGCGACCAACAAGGAGCTGCGCACGATCGCCGAGAGCATCGCGACCGCGGCCGAACGCGGATCGGACCTGACCAGGAGCCTGCTCGCCTTTGCGCGCAAGCAACCCTTGATGCCGAAGGACATCGACATCGGCGAGAAGATACGCGGCATGGAAGCGTTGCTGCGGCGGACGCTGGGCGAGCCCGTCGAATGCGAATTCCGCATCGAGCCGGATTTGTGGCAGGCCAGCGTCGATCCCGGTCAGCTGGCATCGGCATTGCTCAACCTCGTGCTCAACGCGCGCGATGCGATGCCGCAAGGCGGCACGCTGACGGTCGAGGTGCAGAATACCGTGCTCGGCGACGCCGATCTCGACGTCAACGGAGAGGCGAGGCCCGGCGAATATGTGGTGGTCGCCGTGACCGACACCGGCACCGGCATGACCGCCGAGGTCGCGGGCCGCGCGTTCGAGCCGTTCTTCACCACCAAGGAGGTCGGCAAAGGCACCGGCCTCGGCCTCAGCATGGTCTATGGTTTTGCCCGGCAATCCGGCGGATCGATGCAGATCCGCTCCGAGACCGGACGGGGCACCGTCATCAGGATTTTCTTCCCGCGCGTCGGGACAAGCTCGGCGAATGCCGCACCCGCGCCGGTCCGGCTCGCCGCGCCTGCCGGCAGCGAGACCATTCTGGCGGTCGAGGACGACGACATGGTGCGCGGCTATGTCGAAGGTGAATTGAAGGCGCTCGGCTATCGCGTGATCGTCGCGCGCAACGCGCGTGCGGCGCTCGACATTCTCCGCAGTCCGGAGAAAATCGACCTGCTGTTTTCGGATATCGCGATGCCCGGCGGCATGTTCGGGACGGACCTCGCCAGGGAAGCCGCGCGCTTGCGGCCCAACCTGAGGATTCTGCTCACGTCGGGCTATACCGAGCATCCCGTCGAGGCGATCGACGGCGTCGGCCGGCATGTGCAGGTGTTGCGAAAGCCGTTCCGCCGGCACGATCTGGCGGCGATGCTGCGTTCGGTACTGAAGGCATGATTGTCGTCCCTGCATTCAGGGACAACGAAGGCAACCCTATCCCAGCGCCCGCAGCTCGCGCCGCAGCACCTTGCCGGTTGCCGTCATCGGCAGCGTTTCGGCGAACTGCACGAAGCGCGGATATTCGTGGGCGGCGAGTTGCACCTTCACGAACTCCTGGATCTCGCGTGCCAATCCGTCGCTGGCGGCAAAGCCGGGGCGCAGCACGATCCAGGCCTTGATCGATTCGGTGCGGATCGGGTCGGGAATGCCGACCACCGCCGACATCGCCACGGCCGGATGCTTCATCAAGGTGTGCTCGATCTCGGACGGGCCGACGCGGTAGCCCGCCGTGGTGATGACGTCGTCCTCGCGGCTGACGTACCAGAAATAGCCATCGTCATCCTGCACGCCTAGATCGCCGGTCAGCAGAAACTCGCCGGCATATTTCTTCGCGGTCGCGTCCGGATTGCGCCAGTATTCGATCATGGTGCACGGACAAGGCTGGCGCACGCCGATGATGCCGCGCTGGCCGCGCGGCAGCTCCTCGCCCCTGTCGTTGACGACGCGCACGTCGAAGCCCGGCGTCGCGCGGCCCATCGAGCCCGGACGAATCGGAAACAGGTTCGAGTTGCTGCCGATCACGAGGTTGCACTCGGTCTGGCCGAACACTTCATGCGCATCGATGCCAAATGTCTCGCGCACCCATCCCAGCAATTCGCCGCCGAGTGATTCCCCACCGGTAAAAATGCTGCGCAGTTTGACGCCGGAATTTTTCACGCCGGCCTGCCGCATCAGTTTCAGCGCGGTCGGCGGCAGGAACGTGTTGCGGATACCGAGATCCGCCATCATCTGCATCGCCGCCTGCGGCTCGAACTTTCGCGCGCGGTGCCCGACCAGGGGGATGCCGTGATACCAGAACGCAAACAGCGCGTTGATCAGCCCGCCGATCCACGCCCAGTCGGCCGGCGTCCACATCAGGTCGCCAGGCTTCGGCAGAAAATTGTGGCACATCTCGACATTCGGCAGATGGCCCAGCACGACGCGGTGGGCGTGCAGCGCGCCTTTTGGATTTCCGGTCGTGCCCGAGGTGTAGATGATGAGCGCGGGATCGTCACAGGACGTATCGACCGTCGCAAAATCGGGCGACGCAGCCTTCAGCGCCGGCCAGAACGGTTTCGTACCGGCGGGCGCCTTGTCCGAAATGACATAGACCTGTTTCAACGCAGGCAAACGATCGCGGATCCTGGCCAGCTTCTCCCAGCCGGACTCGTCGGTAACGATGGCTTTGGCTTCCGAATTCGACAGGCGGAACTCCAGCGCGTCCTCGCCGAACAGCGCGAACAGCGGAATCGAGATCATCGCCGAACGGAACGCGGCGATATGCGCGATCGGCAATTCCAGCGATTGCGACAGGAACACCGCGACGCGGTCGCCGGCCTCGAGCCCGTCGGCACCAAGCACATTGGCGAAGCGGCGCGAGAATTCCGCGACCTCGTCGAACGAGGTGCGCGTGGTGGCGCCGTCCTCGTCGACATAGATCAGCGCGAGACGCCCGGAGCCGTCCGCATAACGGTCGCAGCACGCGACCGCCATGTTGAAGCGCGCGGGAACGTCCCAGCGGAAGTTGCGATAGAGCTCGTCGTAGGTGGCGGCTTCGGTCAGCATCGAAAGCTCAACCCGCCAGCGCGGCCTTCACCAGGCCGCTGGCCTTGCCGAAATCCATCTGCCCGGCGAATTTCGCGCGCAGCACGCCGATCACCTTGCCCATGTCCTTCATCCCGGCGGCGCCGGTCTCGGAGATCGCGGCCGAGATCGCCGCTTTCACCTCGTCGTCCGACATCTGCTTCGGCAGATAGGCCGAGATGATCGCGATCTCTTCGCGTTCCTGGGCTGCGAGTTCGGCGCGGCCGCCCTTGTCGTAGAGCTCGACGGATTCCTGGCGCTGCTTGATCATCTTCTGCAGCAGGCCGAGCAGGTCGGCATCGGACAGCGGCGGCTTGCCCAGCCCGCGCGCCTCGATATCCGCGTTCTTGATGCTCGAATTGACCATGCGCAGCGTGGAGAGCTTGCGCTCTTCCTTGGCCCGCATGGCGTCCTTGACCGCGTTGTTGATGTCGTCGCGCAGCATCGTGATGTCCTCTCGCGGGCTGAAGTCG
>JAQSDT010000786.1 GCA_029946075.1 bacterium
GCCGAGATAGATGTTGTCGCCCATCCCGATCTCGTCGCCGTAATAGATGATCGGCGTGCCCGGAAACGACAGCAGCAGTGAGTTCATCAGCTCGATCTTGCGCCGGTCATTGTCCATCAGCGGCGCGAGGCGGCGGCGGATGCCGACATTGATCCGCGCGCGCGGATCGTTGGCGTAGGTCGACCACAGATAGTCGCGCTCGACGTCGGTGACCATTTCCAGCGTCAGCTCGTCGTGATTGCGCAGGAACAGCGCCCATTGGCAGCTGTTGGGGATATCGGGCGTCTGGCGCAGGATGTCGGTGATCGGAAAACGGTCTTCCTGCGCGATTGCCATGTAGATGCGCGGCATCAGCGGGAAATGATAGGCCATGTGGCATTCGTCGCCGCGGCCGAAATATTCCTGAACGTCTTCCGGCCATTGATTGGCCTCGGCCAGCAGCACCTTGTCCTTGGCGTAATTATCGAGCTCGCTACGCAACCGCTTGATGATCGCATGCGTCTCCGGCAGATTCTCGTTGTTGGTGCCGTCGCGCTCGCAAAGATAGGGGATGGCGTCGAGGCGGAAGCCGTCGACGCCGGTATCGAGCCAGCGCTTCATCACCTGCACCAGCGCGCTGACCACGCGCGGATTGTCGAAATTGAGATCCGGCTGATGCGAGAAGAATCGGTGCCAGTAGAATTGCCCGGCCTCGGGATCCCAGGTCCAGTTCGACTTCTCGGTGTCGGTGAAGATGATCCGCGTGCCCTGGTATTTCTGGTCGGTATCGCTCCAGACATACCAGTTGCGCGCGCTGGAATCCGGATCGCTGCGGCGCGCGCGCTTGAACCAGTCGTGCTGATCCGAGGTGTGGTTGATGACGAGTTCGGTGATGACGCGAAGCCCGCGCTTTTTGGCTTCCTGGATGAAGCGTTTGAAATCCTTCATCGTCCCGAAATCGGGATTGATGTCGCCATAGTCGGCAATGTCGTAGCCGTCGTCGCGGCCGGGCGAGGGATAGAACGGCAGCAGCCACAGCGTAGTGACGCCGAGCTCCTGCAGATAGCCCAGCTTCTCGGTCAGCCCGGCAAAGTCGCCGATGCCGTCATTGTTGCTGTCGGCGAAGGCCTTGACGTGGAGCTGATAGATAATGGCATCCTTGTACCAAAGCGCGTCGGTCGCAGGATCGGTGGCTGGCACCCGGTTTGCATCCGTCAGAACGCTGCCGTCCTTCAACGGAAAGGCCGCATCAATGTCAGGGGGGACGCCGGCGTGAGAGCTTTCGGCGGTTTGCGCTTTTTTGTTCACGGTGATGCCATTGCCATGGAAATGACGCCCCCGTTTCCTGAGCTGAAAGGGAGACGTTCCGGACGTAGATAGAAAGCCGCTCGGCCGGCTTTGGTTCCCGGGGAACGGTCTCCGGGCCAAGGCGTTAGCCACCACCTATCCCCTTCCTGTATTTGGACAATTTCGCGACATCGGTTTGATGTTTGCGTGCAAAGTATGTGCCGAATGGACCTTTTCGCCCAAGCCAAAGCCCAGGGAATTCAGACCGAATTCATCGACGGTCAGGGTCACCGCCGTGTGACGGACGCTGCCGCCCTCAAGGTCATCCTGGAGGCGCTGCCGCCGCAGGCCGCCGGGCCGCTGGTCGGTCAACCGGTGGTGGTCCGCAGCGGGCGGCCCGGGCGCACGGAGTTGCGAGCCAAGGCGAAGCTTCCGGTACGCTGGCAGGTGCTGTCGGAGACCACGGTCATCGTCGCAGGCGAGGCGTCCGGTCGCGCCATTGATTGGCCGCAAGATCTGCCACTCGGCGTCTATCGGCTGCGGCTCACGGACGCTGCGGGGAGCAGCGAGGATTTGCCGCTGGTCTCGGCGCCGGAAAAGGCCTTTGCCGGCGATTTTGACCGCTGCTGGCTGCTGGCGGTCCAGCTTTACGGCGTCCGCTCGGCACGCAACTGGGGCATGGGCGATTTCACCGATCTGGTCGGGCTGATCGAGCTGGCGCATCAACTCGGGGGCGACGGCGTCGGTCTCAATCCGCTGCATGCGCTGTTCGACGATCGTCCGGGCGATTGCAGTCCGTATTCGCCGAACAGCCGGCTGTTTCTCAATCCGCTCTATGTCGATGTCGAGAACATCCCGGAATATCGCCTCGATGCCGAGACGCGCGAGGCCCTGGCGCCGTTGCGGGCCGGGGACGTCGTCGATTACGTCGCGGTCGCCGCCTTGAAGTGGCGGGCACTGCGTGCCGCCTTCACCGCCTTCAAGACAAAAGCCACGGATGCGCGTCGCCAGGATTTCGAAGGTTTTCGCGCTGATTATTCGCACCTGCTATCGCGCTTTGCCTGCTTCGAGGTGCTCCGGCACAAATTCGGGAAACCGTGGTGGGAATGGCCGGAAGCGTGGCGGCAGCCGGATGACGCCAAATGCGCGACGCTGCATGCCGGCGCCGATGCCGACGAGATTGGCTTCGTCGAATTCGTGCAATGGACCGCCGATCGCCAGCTTGGAGCGGCCGCCGAGCGCGCGCGCCATCTCGGCATGCGCGTCGGGCTTTATCTCGACGTCGCGGTCGGGGTGCAGTCGGATGGTTTTGACGCCTGGAACGAGCAAGTCGCGATTTCGCGCCATCTCGGCGTCGGTGCGCCGCCCGATCCGCTCAATACCGCGGGGCAGAGCTGGGGCCTCGCCGGCTTCAACGCCGCGGGGCTGGAGCAGCAGAGCTTTGCGCCGTTCCGCGACATGCTGCGCGCCTCGATGCGGCACGCCGGCGCGATCCGGCTAGACCACGTGCTCGGCCTGAAGCGGCTCTATCTGGTACCGCACGGATTTTCCGCTGCCGACGGCGTTTATGTGCAGATGCCGTTCGAGGCCTTGCTGGCAATAACCGCGCAGGAGAGCGTGGCGCAAAGCTGTGTCGTAATTGGCGAGGATTTGGGTACGGTGCCCGAAGGCTTTCGCGACCAGATGGCCGATTGGGGCATCTGGTCGTATCTCGTCATGATGTTCGAGCGCGACGACCGCGGCGCGTTCCGCAACATCGATTATTACTGGCCCAACGCGCTCGTCACCTTCAACACCCACGATCTCTCGACTTACGCGGGCTGGCGCTCGTTCGGCGATCTCAAGGTCAAGCGTTCGCTCGGGATCGACCCCGGCGAGAGCGACGAAGCGCGCTGGCACGCACTGCACATGCTGGACGAAGTGCTGCGCCACAACGGCATCGATCGTAACGATTTTCCGTCGATCGCAAGGTTTCTGACCCGAACCGGATCGCGGATGCTGGCGATCTCGCTGGAAGATTTGCTCGGCGTCGTCGATCAGCCCAATATCCCCGGCACCGTCCACGAACATCCGAACTGGCGGCGCCGGTTGCCGGTCGCGATCGAGGACATGGCATCGGCCGTCGATGTCGCCGCCTTCAAGACTGCGACGCGCGAGCGTTCGCGCACGTAGGATGGGTGGAGCGAAGCGATACCCATCATTTTGGCCCGTGTGACGATGGGTATCGCTGCGCTCCACCCATCCTACGCCAGCTTCAGCACCGTCTCCATCGCAGCGGCAAAGCCGTCGCGGTCGCTGCTCTCGGTCACATGCGTCGCCTGCCGCTTGATGTCATCGGCGGCGTTGCCCATCGCAAACGAGACACCGCTTTTGGCGAACATCGGCAGATCGTTTTCCATGTCGCCGATGGTCGCTACCTCACTGAGGGGAACGCCGAGCCGCCGTGCGATATTCTCAACGAAGGTGCCCTTGTCATGGCCGGGCGGCGTGATGTCGAGATAATACGTCTGCGAACGCACCGCGGTGGCTCCGCCCCCCAATACCCGCTTCATCTCGACTTCGCAGCGCTGCAGCAAAACCGGGTCCGGGCTGGCGCCGACGATCTTGCAGGCCTCGTTCAGATACGGTGCGAAATCCGCGACGATAGCCGGATCGGCCTTGATCGCGCGCTGTTCGTTCGGGATGTAGGCGCCGTCGGGATCGCGCGCGTACCAACGCTCGTTGCTGAAAAGCCAGGTCTCGACACCGAACGCTTCCAGCACGTGGAGGCAGCGCCGCACCACATCAGGCGCGATCAGATGCTGCTCGATCGGCTGCAGCCGGGGATCGACGATGGCGCTGCCGTTGAAGGCGCCAAGCGGCAGCATGATCGCCAGCGGTTCGATCAAGAATCCCATCCCGATCGTCGGTCGGCTGGAAACGATGCTGAAGCCGATGCCGGCCGCGTTCAGCTTGCGCACCGCCTGTTTCGTCGCCTCTGATAGAATCTTGCTCTTGGGGAGCAGCGTGCCGTCCACATCGGAAACGACGAGCGAGATACGACTCATGGCGCTACCAGGTTGAGTTGCCGGACGATGTCATCGACGATTGCGTCGACCGGCGCATCGATCGACACGATGATCGGCCGCTCGTTTGCATCCGGTCGCTCCAGCGTCCTGAACTGGCTGGTGAGCAGTCCCGGCGGCATGAAATGGCCCTTGCGTGCGGCGAGGCGGTCGGCGATCAGCGCCTCGGTGCCGTCGAGAAACACAATCCTGACGTCGTCGCGGCCATGCACGAGAATATTGCGATAGGCGCGCTTCAACGCCGAGCAGGCGACCACGGCGCGCTCGCCGGCCGCCGCGACGCGGTCGATCTCGTCGGCAATCGCCTGCAGCCACGGCCAGCGGTCCTCGTCGGTCAGCGGATGGCCTGCGCTCATCTTCGCGACATTGCTGGCGGGGTGGAATTTGTCGCCATCCTCGTAGCGCCAGCCGAGCCGACGGGCGAGATGATCGGCGATCGTGCTCTTGCCCGAGCCGGAAACGCCCATCACCACCAGCGCGCAGGGAGAATGGGTTTCACCACGCGCTGCCATCGCTCACCCGAGCTTCCGCCAGCTTCTGCCGTCACGTGTCAGTAGCTCGTTGGCTTCCTCCGGCCCCTCGCTGCCGGCAGCATAGGTCATCAGCCCCCTGGGTCCGGCGTTTTTCCAGGCATCGAGGAACGGCTGCACCGCGCGCCAGCCGGCTTCCACGCTGTCGGCGCGCTGGAACAGGATATTGTCGCCGATCATGCAGTCGTAAATCAGCGTCTCATAACCGGTCGACGGTTCGACCTTGAAATAGTCCTTGTAGCGGAACTTCATCTCGACGCCGTCAATGTTGATGGTCGGTCCCGGCACCTTGGTGTTGAACTGCAGCGCGATGCCCTCGGTCGGCTCGGTCGAGATGATGAGGTAGTTCTGCGACAGCCGGTCCACCGGCGTATCGCGGAACATCGCGAACGGCGCCTGCTTGAACTTGATCGCGATCTCGGTGCGCTTGACGCCGAGCGCCTTGCCGGTGCGCAAATAGAAGGGCACACCCGCCCAGCGCCAGTTGTCGATGGTCAGCTTCAGCGCGGCGTAGGTCTCGGTGGTGCTGTCCGGCTTGACGTCCGCGGTCTTGCGATAGTCCTCGATTTCGGCATCGCCGATCTTGCCGCCGAGATATTGACCGCGCACGGAATTTTGCAGCGCTTCCTGCTCGCTCTGGGTCTGGATCGCCGAAAGCACCTCGGCTTTCTCCGAACGCACCGAGTGGGCGTCGAATTTCACCGGCGGCTCCATCGTCACCAGCGATAGCAACTGGAACAGATGGTTCGGAACCATGTCGCGCAGCGCGCCGGTGGCGTCGTAAAAGCTGCCGCGATGGCCGACGCCGATCTTCTCGTCGACCGTGATCTGGATGTGGTCGATATGGTTGCGGTTCCAGATCGGCTCGAACATTCCGTTGGCAAAGCGCAGCACCAGGATGTTCTGCACCGTCTCCTTGCCGAGGTAATGATCGATCCGGTAGATCTGGTGCTCCTCGACCAGCTCGAGTAGCGCGGCATTGAGCGCCTTCGCGGAAGCCAGATCGGTGCCGAACGGCTTTTCCACCACCAGCCGCCGCCACGTGCCGTTCTCCTTCAGCATCCCGGTGCGGCCAAGTTCGCGGCTGATCGGCAGGAACCCGCTCGGCGGTGTCGCCAGATAGAACAGGCGGTTGCCGGCGGTCTTGCGCGTGGCTTCCAGTTCGTCGAACTGCTTGCTCATGGCGCCGAAGGATTCGGGCTCCTTCGGGTCAGCTTCGATGCAGGTGACGCAGGCCAGCAGCCGCTCGGCGATGGCGTCATCCACGGTGCGGGTCGCGAACTGATGCAGGCCTTTCATCAGACTGTCACGCAGCTGCTCGCTGGTCATACCCTTGCGGGCGATGCCGACCACGCAGAATTTCTCCGGCAGCAGATTGGCCGCGGCGAGATTGTAGAGCGCAGGGATGATCAGCCGATGTGCGAGGTCGCCGGTCACGCCGAAGATGACGAAAGAGCAGGGATCAGGTCGTTGCTGGGCTATCTTGCCGACCGCCATGCCGCCTCAAGCCTTGCTGTCGGGTTTTTTCGGTGGCTCCTTGTGGCCGCCGAAACCGGCGCGCATCGCGGAGAGGACCTTTTCCGCGAATGTGTGCTCCTTGCGCGAGCGGAAGCGGGCATAGAGCGCCGCGGTCAGCACCTCGGCCGGCACGGCCTCGTCGATCGCCGCATTCACGGTCCAGCGGCCCTCGCCGGAATCCTCGACATGGCCGGAGTAAGTGTCCAGCGTCTGGTTCTCGGCGAGCGCGGATGCCGTGAGATCCAGCAGCCAGGACGGGATCACGCTGCCGCGTCGCCATACCTCGGCGATATCGGCAATGTTCATGTCGAAGCGATGCTCCGGCGGCAACGCATCGATATTGGCGTTCTTGAGAATGTCGAAACCCTCGGCATAGGCCTGCATCAGGCCGTATTCGATGCCGTTGTGGATCATCTTGACGAAATGGCCGGCGCCGGACGGACCGGCGTGGATGTAGCCTTGTTCAATGCGGGGGTCGCGGCCTTCGCGCCCTTGCGTCCGCGGGATGTCGCCGACCCCAGGCGCCAGCGTCTTGAAGATCGGATCGAGCCGATCGACCACGGCCTTGTCGCCGCCTATCATCATGCAGTAGCCGCGCTCGATTCCCCAGACGCCGCCGCTGGTGCCGACGTCGAGATAATGCAGGCCCCGCGCCTTCAACGCTGCACCACGGCGGACATCGTCCTGCCAGAACGTGTTGCCGCCGTCGATGATGACATCGCCGGGCTGCATCAGTTTGGCCAGTGCCTCGATGGTCGCTTCGGTGATCGTGCCGGCCGGCAGCATCACCCAGGCGGTGTGCGGCTTTTCCAGTTGGGCGACGAAATCCTCCAGCGTATCGGCCCCGGTCGCGCCCTCGGCGGCGAGGCCGGCGACCGCCTTGGCATCCTTGTCGTAGACGACAGCGGTGTGGCCATTCCTGATCAGCCGGCGGACGATATTGCCGCCCATCCGGCCGAGGCCGATCATGCCGAGTTGCATATGCTGATTTCCCTTAGCTCAGCGCTTCGGTGATCGCGGCATCGAGGGCAGCGAGGCCCCGTCCGAGATCGCCCTTGAGGTGGATACGCAGCGCCCGCCGGCCGCGCTCGGTCAGCACGTCGAAATCGCCGCGCGCCTGCGCTGCCTTGATGATGCCGAAGCTGGCCTTCTGGCCCGGCACCTTCAAATCCGTGTCGTCGTCGGCGGTGATCTGCAGGAACACGCCGCTGTCGGGTCCGCCCTTGTAGGCCTGCCCGGTCGAATGCAGGAAGCGCGGGCCGAATTCGGCACAAGTTGCCAGATGCCTGGTATCGCGCACTGCCATCCGCATCTTCTGCAGCGAGCCGATGGTGCCGGAGTCGCGCGCGATATAGCCGAGCAGGGCAACATAATCGCCGCTTTCGGTTCGCGACAAATGGGCCTTGATCCAGGAGCCGAGCGTGCCGTTGGCGCCGGCCTTGCGCAATTCCGCGGCATTCTGCTCGTCGGTGTAGAGGTCGGCCTCGCCGGTGGAGATGACGGGTTCTTCCTTCGGCAGCGAACCGGTTTTCTCGAATGCGCTGGTCAGTTCGCGCGTCTTGATCTTGGCGGATTCCACGTCGGGCTGATTGAACGGGTTGATACCGAGCACGGCGCCGGCCACCGCCGTCGCCAGTTCGAAGCGGAAGAACTCCTGGCCGAGATGGTCGACCGACTTCATGACGATGCGAACGACGGGATGGCCGGCGGCTTCCAGTGCGCTGAGCCGGTTGTCATGCGAGGCGTCGTCCTCGCCCTCGACACGCAGATCGATGAAGAAGCGATCGTTGCCATAAAGCTGCGGCGCGCCCAGCGGCTCACCGTCGATCGGGATCAGTCCCTTGCCATCCTTGCCGGTGGATTCGGCGATCAGCTGCTCGGCCCAGGCGCCGAAATCGGCGACGCTCTTCGATGAGCTGATGGTGACCTTGTCGCGTCCTTCGAGGCCGGCGAGCCCCATGGCGAGCCCAAGCTGCACGCCCGGGTTTTCATGCGGCGGCACGTCCGGCCCGCATGAGCGCACCATCGAAAGCGCGTTCCCGATCAGGCTGCGGACGTCGATGCCGGCAGCCGCCGCCGGCACCAGTCCGAACGGCGACAGCACGGAATAGCGGCCGCCGATCGTCGGCTCGCCGTAGAAGATGCGGGCAAAGCCCTGTTTCGTTGCGACCTTCTGCAGCGACGAGCCGGGATCCGTCACGGCGATGAAGCGGTGGCCGGCCTTGTCCTTGCCGATCGTTTTGGCGACGCGATCGAAGAAATAGTCCTTCATTGCGTTCGGCTCAGTGGTGCCGCCGGACTTGCTGGAGACGATGAACAGCGTGTGCTTGAGATCGACCGCCGCTTCCATCGCGCGCACCTGCGCCGGATCGGTCGAATCGAGCACGTGCAGTTTTGGAAAGCCGGGCTTCCTGGCAAAAGTCTCCGCCAGAACTTCCGGGCCGAGGCTCGAGCCGCCCATGCCGAGCACGACGGCGTCGGTGAATTTTTGTCCCTTCACGCGGCGGGCAAAATCCTCGTAATCGGCAACGTCGGCGGCGCCGGGGCTGTCGAGCCAGCCGAGCCACTTGTTCTCGTCGTCATTGCTCCAGACCGATTTTTCTTTCTGCCACAGCCGGCGAATTTTTGCGGATGCACGCCACTCCTCGGTGCCCTTCTCGACCGCTCTCCTGATGCCGTCGCCGAGCGCAAGTTGCTGCTTGCCGATGCCGCCGCCGAGCGAGAACGCACGCTTGTGCGCGACCGCGCCGTAGAGCTTGTCGGCAGCATCCGCGAATTGCTTGACGCCGTCCTTGACGAGTTCGGTGGTGATGGCGTCGAGCGAGATGCCGGATTTATCGAGTTCGTCCAGCACGTGGCGGGCATCGTCGATATTTTCTTCCAGGCTGTCGCGCGGCTTGCCGTGGTCGCGGAAGGCGTCGAGCGTCGCCGGCGGCACCGTGTTGACCGTGTTGGGGCCGATCAGCTCCTCGACATACAGCACGTCGCTGTAGTCCTTGTTCTTGGTTCCGGTGGAGGCCCACAACAGCCGTTGCGGCTTGGCGCCCCTGGCGCCGAGTTTTTCCCAGCGTACGCCCGAAAACATCTTCTTGTAGTCCTGATAGGCGAGCTTGGCGTTGGCGATGGCGACCTTGCCCTTCAGCGCGCTGAGCCGTTCCTTCTCGCCGGGGTCATTGGCCCTGCCGATCTTGTCGTCGAGCTGCTTGTCGACGGTCGCGTCGATGCGGCTGACGAAGAAGGACGCGACGCTGGCGACATGCGAGGGATCGCCACCTTTGCGGACGTATTTTTCGAGCCCCCTTATGTAGGCCTCCGCGACCTCGCGGTAGACTCTTTGCGAGAACAACAGCGTGATGTTGATGCTGATGCCTTCGCCGATCAGATGTTCGATCGCGGGCAGGCCTTCCGGCGTCGCCGGCACCTTGACCATCAAGTTCTTGCGCGCGACGTCCTTCCAGAGCCGCTCGGCCTCGACGATGGTGCCTTTGGTGTCCATCGCCAGATAGGGCGAGACTTCGAGGCTGACGAAGCCGTCATCGCCGTTCAGTCCGTCATAGACCGGACGCAGCACGTCGGCGGCGTTCTGGATGTCTTCGATCGCCACCGCCTCGAACAGGTCGGCGACGGACCGGTCGCCCTTTTTCAGGGCATGCGCGATCGCGCCGTCATATTCGTCCGAACTGCCGATCGCCTTCTCGAAAATCGACGGATTGGATGTCACGCCTTTAACACCGTCGCTGTCGATCAGCGCTTTCAGGTCGCCCTTGGCGACGAAACCGCGGGCGAGGAAGTCGAGCCAGATCGCCTGGCCGTGATTTTCGAGTGCTTTGACGGGATTCATGATGCCTGTTCGTTCCGATCGGTCGGTTTTCGGGTTTCCGGCAGCTTTCGGGGGCAGGGCCGGAAAGTCAACAT
>JAQSDT010000787.1 GCA_029946075.1 bacterium
GTTCCCTCGATGCGCAGAACGAAGCCCGCCTGCTCGACACCATCGCCGGCCTGCACGGACAGACGACGATCCTGCTGGTCACGCACCGGCCGACGGCGATCACCGGCGCCGACCGCCACCTCGCGCTGGTCGACGGCAGGCTGGTGGCCGCCGGCGCGATCGCCAAGCTCTAGCGAAGGGCGGCGAGTGCCTTGGCGGCGAGGCGGAAGGGTCGCGTGACGTAGTAGGCCGGCCACAGGGGCTCCGGCAGCTTCAACGCCTCGTAGTCGCCGGCGGTCGGCGTAAAAACGAGCTTCAGGACGGCTTTAACCTGGTCGAAGCGTCCATCACAAAGCGCGAGGTCGGTGAATCTCTCGCCCGGCGCCGTCGGCACGATTCCGAGGCGCATATGGCGGGCCAAAGATGCGGTGAGCGAGCGCACTCGGCTGCTGCGTGCCACCAGACCCGCGAGATCGTGCGGTACTGCAACGTCAAGCAGGTGTTGCGCCAGCGAACATCCCAGAAGGACCGAATTGCCGCAGCGCCTGAGTCGGGCGCGTCGATGGACATCGAGCCAGTCGAGATCGGGATGGCGGTCGATCATCAGGGCAAAGTCGCAGACCCACTTCAGCGCGTGCCAGGCTTCCTTGGTGCCGTGGCCGGCGAGCAACAGGGCCAGGTTCGCGCCCCCGACGGTCGCGACGCGATGATCGCCGATCGAGATCTGCGCGGGGTCGCTCCAGATGTCGGCGGGAGCCAGGGGAAACGGCACATGGGTGCCGCTGAAGTCCCAGTGCAGGTCGATCGCGCCCATGCTGTCGGCGCGGGCAAAGGCATACTGGCGCTGGTGGACGAGGAACACGCGCCGGAAAGCCTCGTCGCCCTGGGCATTGCGGTAGCCCAACTGCGACAGCAGCCGTTCGGCCTCACCGATCTGCCCTTCCGGCACGATGACATCGATGTCGCTGCATTCACGGTTGGCGAGGCCGCCGTAGAGGGAAACGGCAAGCGCCAGCCCCTTGAAGGTGACGAAGGGAATTCCGCTATCGGCAAACAGACCGGCCACGCGCCGCAGTTCGTCCGACAGAGCCAGCGTCTCCACCAGATGGCGATGCTGAAAGGCTTCCAGGGCTTCCCTGGCACTTGCCGGAACGATATCCCACGCCACATCGCTCAGGCACCGGAACAGGCTCGGCCGCACCCCGTGATATTCTGCGATTTCGATCAGATGGGGGTAGTCGACGCCTTGGCGCAGGACGTCACGGATTCTCGTCAGGTCGGGTTTCGGCCGCGCCACCCGACACAGCAGCTCGAATTCAACGACACCTGTTCGATCGTCCGGCACCGGCGCCTACCTCGGAAATCGAAAGCCGGCGAAACGAAGACCCATTCACTATTCGCGCTCGAGCGACTGCAGCTCATGTCGCCAGAGGATATTGGGTCGCTTCAGCCCCCGGCAACGTGCAATCCGCCACGTCCCGTAAAGTGGTTCGACTTGGACTTGCTGCCGTCTGAAACCTTGCCGCTGCTCTTGGCCATCGTCACATCGCGCAGGGCGCCCATCTTGGTGAGGACCGGCTTTTGATAAAGCTTCTTCACCGACGCTTTGTGTGAACCCGGAGCCTGATTGTTGTTGATGGTGTCGGTCATACCAAAGCCTTTCGGGTGGACATCCTCAAATTAGCATAGCCGCACAATGCAGAGCCAGCGGATGAGGATGAACTTCGGGTGTCATTCGACGACGTTGACGAGGCCTTCTTCGCGTAAGTTCGCCAGAATTTGCACGACATCGGTCCGGCACTCGTCCGGCGACACCTCGAACTCGGCCTCGATCGACGCACAAAGATCGGCCACCGACCGGGGCTGCTCGAGTGCATCCCAAATCCAGGCGCCCACGCCCTGAAGGCCGAAGTAAATCGCGCGCTCGGTATGGAGGATCGCGACTTCCTCATGGATCTTGCAGGAAACCTGATGCGTCGATCGCTGGAAAGTGGCCGCTGTCGCACCCACGCGATATCCTTTCAGTCCGATTGCAGAATTCTCACGCTTGGTAACTAGCCGGACAGGAGGCTAAAAGCAATAAACCATAATAAATTAGTGGTTAATTAAGATCGAGCGTGAGCCAGTGATCCAGCGCGAAAACGGACAGCGCTGGCCACACCATGAATTCCTGAACCGAATTGGCCGAGATTTGTCTGACGTCGACATACTTCTCCAGCTGGCCATTGGCCATGAATTCGGACGTGCATCGAATGCTGGACAGAATTGGAATGATGTCTTCCTCGGGCATCGGGGTCTTTTCACGCTGCAGCAGTTCGTCCGGCATCCGGCCTCGCATGGCCTCGCGGACAAGCTGCTTTTTCCACGCCCAAGGGATCGGCGGAACGGAAAGCATGTATTCAAGGACACGAATGTCGAGATAGGGATGGCGCCACACCGCCGACCCCAAGGTTTCGTCGAAATCAAAGTCGGCGAAATGACTCTGCCATATCGGGCCGGTCAAGGAGGCGATCGCAGTCGGATGCCACGGGTGAGACGTGTCGCCGCCTTCGCCCAGGGCCCGAACACGCTCGGCCAAGTGATGATGATCGGCAAAGTCCCGATTGAGCCAGCGCGGCAGCGGAGGAACGGGCTGTTCGGCCGGCTGCGGGCCGGCATGACGACGCCCGGCATGACGACGCACGGTTTGCCGCCATCCCCTCAGGCCCTTGACCCTGATGTACTGGAACAGCGCCACGCCAAGCCGGCCCCACGCACGACGTCCAAGCAGCCACGACAGATAGGCGTTTCGTTCAAGCACCAGGGCGTTGTCCGGCCCCTCGCCATCGAACCAGACGGACGCTTCGCCTGCCTGCTCACTGATCATCTGGCGCCGGTATCGGGCATCGAACATCCCTACCGACGGTTCAGCCGGCCGCATCCCGTGAGACCGCCAGTCGGAGTCATGATCCGCCGTGTCCCATCGTCTCAGCCGCAGTTTGATCCCGAGATGACGGGCGGCGAGGGAGGCGAAATAGTCTTCCTTGAGATGGGCAAATTCCTCGCTGTAGATGGAATCTCCAACGACCCGTGACGGGCTGCCCGCGACACCTACCGCGCATGCCGCCAGCGTTGTCGAATCGAGACCGCCGCTCATGGAGATGCCCACCTTGCCAGGCGGCATCCGATCTGCAATGGCCAGCGCCAGCAGGCTGCGGAAGCGTTCGGTATAGGTCGCGCGGTCGCGGAAATGGACTGGCTCGACAATCTCCAGACGCCAGTATCGCCTGATGTATGGGCCGGACTCGTCCAATCTCAGGACGTGGGCAGGCGCAAGCCGCTGGACGGCGCGATAGACGGTGCGTTCGAATTCACGGCAAAAGCCCAGCGTGAGAAGATCGGCGACCCAATAGTCATCGAGTTCCTGGCTGACCGATGGCCGACGGATCATCCAGTCGAGCGTATCGCCGACGAACCAGGCTTCTCCGATCCGGGCATGGAAGAGAGCCCGTGTCCCCAGCTGGTCGCGGATGCCCAGCAGGCGCTGACGCGCATCGTCCCACAGGACGAAGGCATAGTCGCCGGACAGGAACTCGACGAACTGCTCACCCCACGCGGCATAGGCCTACAGGCAAAGCTCGGCATCCGAAAGCGGCTCGGCGCTGTTGCCGACGGCAAGCCGCGCCTGAAGTTCGCGCCGTGCGTTCAGCCGGATGCGCCCGACAATCCAATAGCGGTCGCCCAGGCAGGCGGTGACGCACGGCTCGCCCTGGATGCTGTAAGGGCCGGCGTTCGAATGAACGAAGGCGGCCCGGCGACCGCCGCCGAACGTCTCGACGCTGCAGTCGGCTGCCACACCCAAGCGCTGCAGATCGATCGGCTCGGCACGAAGATTGAAGATGGCCGCGAACAATTTCAGCCCTGCGGCAAGCCACGAGCGCGCGGATCGTCGGAGATCTCGCGAGCTGAGAGTTCGCTGGCGGAGAAGTCGCCGGCTCGCCAGTTCGTGAGCTGTGTGTACGTCGCCTGCTCGTCCTCACCGATCAGTATTCGACCCTCGTGAACGACCCAGGCGTGGGCGACGAGACCGGGCTGCTGCCTGGCGATGCCGATGTGCAGTTCGGATACGTAGCCCTCGGCCGACAACAGCCGCTGCAGCGCAAGCGCCGAGCCCAGACACGTCGTGCCGGGGGTCCAGCGCGACGCTGTACGAACGGCCCAGACGATGCGGTCGACAGGCTTCGCGCCCCGCTCGAGGCGGCCTGCCCAGCGCCGCAGGCGCTCGATGGTCCAGGCATGCAACGCAACTCGAACAAGGACGAGTGTCGCAAATGCCTCGATCAGCAGGCGTCGGTCGCTCCATGACAAGGCACAGAAGGCGGCCACCTGCCTCACTGGATGACTCGACGGATTTCTGCAGCGACCTTGTCCATGACGTCGAAATTCCTGGGGTAGCGCAGTTCATAAATCGGAAGGGTGCCGGCGACACGCGCCGCGAACCGGATCTGCCGCGCGAGTCTGCTCGGTTCAGCATACCGCGTGTCCATCGTCGAGGATATGAGAATGGTCGCCAGGTCGAGGCCGACCAGCCGGGCGCTCGACACGCCCTCGATCGGGCCCTGTTCGTCCGGGTGCCCGATATGGAACAAGGCGGAAAGGCGCATCGGAACTCGACCGGCCGGGACCTTCTCGCGCGGCTGGACCATGATCTTGCCGCTCAGCGGGTTGAAATGGCCATGCGACACAGCAGCGGGCAGAAACCGGTTGCCGGGCTCGTCGAGCAGCTTGAGCCGGTACGGGCCGGGATAGACGAGCAGGGCATCGCCGGCGAATTTGACGCGCAGCATGTCGTCGGTGATCAGATCGGCGCCGTGGCTGATGAGGAAGGCCGCAAGTGTGGACTTCCCCGCGCCGCTCAGACCTAGCAGGCCGACCGCGCGGCCGTCGATATCGACCACGGTCGCGTGCAGCGGCTCTTCACCCTGGAGGGTGAGCGACGCGCTGACGACGAAGTTCATCAGGTTTGCTTCGAACGACCTCTGGTCGACATCTCCCATCTTGCGGCAGACCACATCGCGTCCATCGGCCGAGATCACCGCCTCGAAGACGACATCGGCCTTCATGTAAACGCTGCCGTCCGCGAGCACGACGTGCTGAACCCAGTCGTCCGGATCCGGGGCCCTCGCCGGCCTGATGGTCTGGAAGTATTCCGGCGACCCGAAGACGACCTTGATCGCAGGCTCGCCCCGCCATTCGCCGACTTCGTCGACCGACGTCAGGCGCAGCTCACTTTCGACCACGAGGCCGTAGATCATGTACCGGCAAGAGCTTGTCACACGAAATCCTGACTGTCGTACGCCCAGCGGCGTATCGATCACGCCGCAAACTTGATATCGTCGGTCCCATTGCAGGATACTTCCGCTGCTTCAAATGCTTATCCTTCAACGGAAAAAATGACAATCGTCGGAACCAACCAGCAGATGCGCCTATGATCAGAATTGATTGCCGCGGCGTCGCGACCGGCGACCTCGCCAACTCTGCAGAAATCAAGGCCGCCCACGATTGCTTCGTCAGGCATGGCTACGCGATCCTCGATCATGTCGTTCCCGAAGACCGAATTCAGGCGTTACTTGCCGAGTTCAACGGCCACTATGCCCAATACCTGCGCGACCAGGAGGCGTCGGACTCCCTGGAGGTCGGCGGGCGCCGCTTCATGTTCGCGCTTCGGTTTTCTGGAGCTCTCGGCGACCCGCTCGTCTATGCCAATCCTTTCGTCGTTGCCCTGGTGCGCATGGTGCTCGACAACGACGCGATCCTCGAGGCCTTCGGCGCGATCACCTCTCTCAGCGGCGCGGAGGCCCAGCACATTCACCGCGACGGGCCGCATCTCTTCAGCTCGGAAATCTCGACCCTGCTTCCGGCCCACGCGCTGACCTTCGCCCTGCCGCTGGTGGAGATGAACGACCTCCATGGCACGACCGCCATCTGGCCGGGAAGCCATCGGTGGAAGAGCATGAACAATGAAATCACGCCGGAAATCCCGACGATCCAGCCGGGCTCCTGCGTGCTCTGGGACTTCCGGCTCTACCACCGCGGAACAGAAAATCGATCCGAGCATCCGCGCCCGATGGTCTACGCCACCTACGCAAGACGCTGGTATCAGGATCCGGTCAATTTCATGAAGGAAAAGATGCAGCGGCTGATCTTCGATCCGGGCTTCGTCCACGGCGTGCCTGAGGACGTCCGGCCGCTTTTCTCGCATGTCCGTTGAGGGATGCGGCTGACGATATGGACAAACTGATCATCCTCGACGATGTCTTCGACGACGCCACGCGCGACGCGCTCGCCGCATTCGACTATGGCGATGGCGAACAGTGGTATGCCCTCGGCGCCAGCCTGCTGCATGAGAAGATCGTGGACGTCTGCCGCGAGCATTTCGATTTGCAGAGCATCGTCGGCTACGAGATGTGGCGCAACGCTTCCAATCCAGGTTGGCACGTAGACAAGGACGAGAAGCTCTACAGTACGACGAAGCGCCTCGATTTCCCGCTCTGCAGTGCCGTCTATTATGCGACGATTGAGAATCTGGTGGGCGGCGAGTTCTATACCGACGATATGAGATGCCTACCCAAGGCCAATCGGCTGATTATGTTTTCTCCGGGTATTCATCATGGCGTCTCGCCCTTCGCGGGAACGCGGATTGCCGTGAGCCTCAATCCCTGGGGCCGGAAGGTCGAGCGCTAGGGTCGGTGGATGCGCCGGCGAGCGCGCCGGCGGATATCGATCATTCGTCGGCCGTGAACTTGAAGGCCACCGACAGCCGGGGCTCGAAGCAGATCCGCGACGGCACGCCTCCGCGATGCAGGATGTGGCCCGAGAAGATCACGACGCGGCCAGGCTTGGGCGCCACCGCATGGAACGGTTCTTCGTTCCGATCGAAAAACACCAGCTCGCCCTGCCAATCCTGGTTCCATTCGGCATTGGCGAAATACAGGGCGGTGACGCCGGGGTTGAGGTCATGGTGAACGCGCTGAAGGTCGCCGTAGGGCTGGTTGTTGCAATGAACCCGGGCAAGCACCGCGTTTCTGCCCGGAAAGAACTCGTTGGTCCTGGCGACGAGGGTGTCGCGCCAGACACGAAGCAAGGGCAGCTGGTCCAAAGCCTCGAGGGCAAATTCATGCTTCCAATGAAGCTGGTTCTTGGTCTCTCTGGTGTCGTAGTCGCTCAGCGAGAATTCGAGCTTCCGCAGGATCTCATGGAGCACGCGAACCATATCCGGCGCAAAAAGACCGTCGACGATATGGATGCGATGTCCATCCATCCGGCGCTCACTGACGAGAACTTGATTGCCGTGGGTCAATCGACCGTCCTGATTCCTGGCATCGCCCCGAGCCTCCACCCCTGCACGTTGGGAACTCGCAACATTCCCGCCTCCGTCGGAGAACGCAAGCCGGATGCTTCAGCTTCGCTTGTCTGCCCATAGCCAGATCGACGTCCGATCCCTGCAGCCATGAACGACATGGCGCTCACCCGGCGCCGAGTCGACCGGGCTCGCCAGGGGATGGAACAAGACGCTCCAGCACGAACTTGAACCCGGCGCCGGCCTGTTTTCATAGACGCCGCAGGCATCCATCCTCAGCCAGATCCATTGCGCGATGCCGTCGATGCGCCCGCCACTGGACACGAGCTCTGCAGAAGACCGGTAGTTGTCGGCGCCTCCGCCCGATCCGAAGTCGAACATGAAGAGATCCTGCGGCTCGCTTCTCAACTTCAGCGCCTCGTCGCCCGCCTGCAGCTCCCTGCGTGGCGCCAGGCGATTGAACGGCGAGAGGTCGAAACCGTCGATGGAACCAAGCATCTTCCGTGATGGGCCATCGTACTGCGCCAGGGCGACGCGGACCGCGCCATGCGGTGGAATGATGCAGGCATCCGCTCGCGTGAGCCGGCCCACGACATTCTCCATGCAGCCCAGCACATCCTGGCCAAGAAGCTCGTTGCTGACGATTTCCGACACGAGCAGGTCCGCAGGCTGGTCGAGATCCTTTCCCACTTCGAGATCGCGCGAATGTTTGGCAACGATCTTTATGCGACTGGCGAACCCGTTTGCCGCGACGATTTCGGACGCCATTGCCGCCACCGCGTCATTGGCCTCGCAGCTCGTCACCTCAGCAGCACCTGCCCGGACGGCCATCATCGCGAGCAGGCCGGTCCCCGCGCCGACTTCCAGTACGCTGGTCCCGGGACGAATATTGCGCCGCAACGCCGCGTCATAGGCGGCGTTGCGCGCCTCGTCGCGAACGATGGAGAAGTGCCAGGCAGGAACCGACTCACGCAGCACGGCGGCCGCGACGCTTTGGACTTCGCCATCTTCCGGCGCCAGAGACAACGCCCGCCGGGCAAGCTCGACAGCGAGGACCGTGCGGCCACTGGACAGCAGGATGTTCGCGAGGTGTGCCAGCGTGGCGGGACTCTTCTCGATCTTCGCGATTTCCTCAGGCGTCGTCATCCCGTCGAGGAGGTCGTCGGCCGGATTGGGCTCGCCGCTCATCGCGAACGCTATGCCTCCTCGATCAGTTTCAGCGCCGCGAACTGGGGCAATCGTTGCTGGAAATACAAGGCTTCCTTGAGGATATCAGCCACGGGGACCTTGTCGACATCGCTCCCGCCTGGCGCCTCCCAGGCGAATTTCGCCCACGCATCGGGAGATCGGGCGCCCGTATGCCAGGCGAGGAGAAAAAGCTGCTGGATCCGCGACACCGACACCCCGCCTCCCGTGACGGGAGAAGCGAGCGCATGGAGCCTGTCCTTCGTCAGGGCACGGCGCAGGATTTCCGCATTCAACCTGGCGCAAGCCGGCGTTGCTTCATCGACGCGCGCGCGCGGCTGGGCCGGATGGACGATCTCCGCGTCGATCATAATCATCAATGCGCGCAGAATCTCATCCTTATCGCACTGAACGGATGAACATGCTTCGATCAACGCCTTCAGGCCCCAGGGGCGGCAGGGTTGTGCGCCGAGGGCGTCGATCAGGTTCCGGAAGGGTGGCGCGCCGAATTCCATCACGACGACAGGCGTTCGAAACTTTTTCGTTCTTGCCAGCGAGGCAGGGATGCCCAGGACGAATTCGAGATCGAGGGCGGGTTCGGGCCGAGGCTGCGACCGATCAAGTTCGTTCCGCTTGACGTAGATGTCGCCCTTCACATGGCCCGACCGCAGAAAATCCCGCGCCGTCTCGCGTAGCCAGCGATCGTCGATGGCGGCCAGGAGGTCCAGCGCTTGCGGGCCGAAGTTCAGTTCATCGAACTGATCCACGAGCCTTTCGCCGCCGACGAACTGCAGTCCTGCTTCGCCCAGTGCGGCGGCCGTCTCGGCAAAGAACGATGGTTTCCAATGTTCGTGGAGATACTCGTGAACGAGATAGGTGGGATCGGCCGTCTTGGCTCCCTCCAGCACCCGTCCCGCACCTGACTCCTCGGCGAAGAAACGACTGCCGGCTTTCTGCAGGGCCGTTGCCAGACCCAGGCCGGAGGCAAGCTTGTCGAAAATCGTTCCCCCGGCGCCGCCTCTCTTCAGATTGAGGCGAAGAAGGTGCTGGAGAGGGGCGAGTTCTCCGAAGCCCGGCATGGCAACCGAGCTCATGCAGAACAGGCCGCCCTCGGCAAGATTGCGGCGCAACAGCTCGACGATCGTCTTGCGGTTCGCGTCGGACACCCACGACCAGACGCCGAGGGCAACGATGACGTCGAACTGGGGCAGGTCGGGGCGCGCCAGAAGCTCCTCGAATGACGAGGCGAGCGCCTTCAAGCCCGATCCGGAAGCCGCCGCGAACGCATTCGCTTCCGCCACGTGCGCCACGTTGATGTCGGTTCCCCAATATTCGCCTGGGCTGGCGGCGGCATTGATGTTGAGCGAGACGCCGTTGCCGTAGCCAAGCTCAAGGTAGCGCAAGGGCCGCGACGACGGAAACGGGATGGAACGGATGTACGCGATGAGTTGCAGGCGCGACGGGGCGCTCTCGGGATAATAGACGTGAGTATAGGGTGTTGCGGTGACGTATCCCTCGAACTCGTCGTCCATGCGATCTCTCGGATCCGTTGTGTATCCAGCAGCACCGGCGGCGAGATAGGTCCCCTGCGACATAAACGGAATCGACTGGAGCTCGGTCACATTGCCTTAATTTGCATGTTTTATGCAATGATATTCGGCTGGGATATTCAAACTGGCGGTGACGCGTCCGGATCGGTCCGGAAATTGCGGAATCGTCATTGCCGTCGTGCAGA
>JAQSDT010000788.1 GCA_029946075.1 bacterium
CCGATGTCTCGACGGCGTCGATCGCGACGGCATCGCGACCGCGTTCCGCCGCTTCGAGGCGACGCGCAAGGGGCGTACCGAACGCATCCAGCAGACCTCGCGCGCCAATACCTGGCTCAGCGGGAGAACGGATACCGACTGGGTCTATGGCTACGACGCCTGGACGGCGCCGTTGGCGATGTAACGAGGCGGCTAGCGCAAGTGCTCCTCAAGCAGCGTCGCTATCCACGTCGGTAGTTGATCGCGGGGCACCTTCTTCAGCCCCGAGCTTCGCAACAGGGCGTCGCCGGTCAGGGCCTGGGTGAAGACCACCGCATTGAGCACTGCGATCACCTTCTGGCTGTCTTCGAGGCTGGGTGCCGCCGCGCCGCGCGCTTTCGCGCCTTGCAGCCGTGCGCGATGCAGCCATTCGGCGAGCGGCTGCAGCATACCGGCGCCGCGGGGCGACCAGCCCGACAGGACCAGCCACATCGCAAGCCGCGCCGTCCCTCGCCGGTCATAGAGGTCCGACAGCAGCCGCGCGACGGATGCAAGATCAAAGGAAGAGGGCTCGCTCTTCTCCAGCGCCGCGCCGAGTTCGGCGAGAAACCGCTGCCCGGCAAATCGCAGCAACGCCTCGAGCAGCTTCTTCCGGTTGCCGAAATGATAGTGGATCGCGGCATCCGACAGGCCGAGGTCGTGCGCGATCTTCTGAACCTTCACGCCGTTCAGTCCTTCGGCGATCAGGTAGTGCTCGGCCCGCTCCAGGATCGCGCGCTTCGATACCTCGACGGAACGCCGGACTCGTTTCGTGGCTGTTGCGCCCAAGGCATCCCCCGTCACCTTTGCTCCCTTGCTTAGTGCGTTTGCGGTGAATCAGGCAACCTCACGCTCCGGCTCGCGGCGGCGAGGGTTGATTCGTTACTTAGAGTAGTCTAAGTAGCGACAGACGGAAACCGGGGTGTTTGAGTGCAGCAGCGTTCAGAGGAAGTGTTGCGCCGGCTGGCGCAAGCCCGCGCAATCGAGTTTCGGCCGGACCGGTTGCCGCGCGCCGGCTGGCTGCACGCCTCCGACGGCGTCCGATTGCACTATCTGGACTGGGCGGGCGATGGAGAGACGGTGTTGCTGCTGCACGGCGGTGCACTGTCGGCGCACAGCTTCGATCTGGTAGCGCTCGCGATGTCGGGTGACGTTCGTTGTGTGGCGCTCGATCTGCGCGGCCATGGGCTGAGCGGCTGGGCCGACCTGTATCCGGTCGATCGTTACGCGGCCGATGTGGTCGATCTGATCGACGATCTCCGGCTCGAAACCGTGCATCTTGCGGGGATGTCGCTCGGCGGCTGCATCTCCGGTCATGCCGCGCCGTTGCTGGGAGGCCGATTGCGCAGCCTGACCTTCATCGATGTTGCAGATGACGTGAATTTTGCCGCGAGCGAGCGGATGCGCGCGTTCATCGAACGCGCCAGGCCGGTGGCACGGGTCGAGGATCTCGTCGAACAGGCGCTGGCCATCAGTCCCCGGACCGATCCGGAATTGATGCTGTATCGATATCTTCATCTGCTCAGACCGGGTCCAGATGGCTTCACATGGCAGGCGGACCGCCGTCGCCGTACCGATTTTGCCGGCATTCTCGGCAAGCTCTCCGAATTGGCCAGCCTTGCGCCGCAACTGTCCTGTCCCGTTCTTGTCGTGAAGGGCGGGCGAAGCGGTGTGCTCAGCCACGAGCAGTTCGAACGCTTTGCGCGGCGTTTTCGGAACGGCGCATCGGTCGTCATTCCCGACGCCGGCCATAACGTGCAGGAGGATCAGCCGGTTCTCCTGGCCGCCGCGTTGCGCAAGACGATGGCGCGATCTGTCGCGGCCGGGGTCGGCCTTTCGTTTGGTTTGAGTGAGTGATGGAGGACGAAAATGAGTTTGAGGTCGATGTTCATCGCGCAGCGCGAGGTGTTCGAGCGAGCCTATGCCAACGGCGACTGGCAGGCGCTCGCGCCGTTCTTTGATGAAGGCGTGGTCTACGAAGTAATGAATATGCCGTTCCACTGCGTAATCGCGGGACGGGATCGCTTCCTTGCCGGCCTCGAACGATCGGTCGAGCGGTTCGACAAACGCTGCGTTCGTACGGTCGGTATCGGCTCTACCCTCCGTGAAGAGGGGAATAACGTCATCGTCTACAGCGGCATGAAGTTCGAGCGCGAGGGTGCGCCCGCAGTATCATCGCGAGTCTGGGAGATCGCAACTTATCGTGACGGCCGGATTGTGCGGCTGGTCGACCTTTACGATGCAGGCTCGGCCGACGATTTCGCGCACTGGATGGATAAATGGGGTGAGGGGCTCGACCCGCGATATGCGTAGGGCTCTCGCCTACCTGCAGGATGCGCTGACGTGGCGGTCGATGAAGGAGGCGCCGTCGCGCCGCCGCTGCCCGGCGCCGTTGCGCCGGGATGAGGTTGGAAGCGTGTGACGTAGCGGGATTAACCGCCGTCCAGCGCCGCCAGCCGGTCCGCTTCTGCGATGTCGTCCATGGTGTTGGCGTTGAAGAACGGGTCGAGCGGCGTGACCGGCCAGGCCACCGTGGCGAGCCGGTAGCGGGCGGTCCAGCGGTCGATCTTCCGGATGTCTTCGACGACGAGCGCGTGGCGGAGCTGCTCGCGCAGGCCGACGTTCCATAGTCCGATCACTGGATGGGACTGGCCGTCGGAAGCGGCGACTGCGAGTTCGGCATTCTCGGCTTCGCGGGCGCGATGCAGCCTCGACACCAGATCGCGCGGCAGGAACGGACAATCGGCGGCGGCACTCAACACGAACTTGACATCGGGCCGGTTGGCCGCGGCCCAGTCGAGCGCGGCGAGGATGCCGGCGAGCGGTCCCGGAAAATCGGCGACGCCATCGGGGATGACCGGCAGCCCGAACGCTGCGAAGCGCGCCGGATCGCCATTGGCGTTGAGAATGAGACCGTCGCATTGCGGCTTCAGCCGTGCGATTACGCGATCGAGGATGGTGCGGCCGGCGATCGTGCGCATCGGCTTGTCGCCGCCGCCCATCCGTCGCGCGAGGCCGCCGGCGAGGAGAACGCCGGGTACACTACTCATCCCGCTCGCCCTTGCGCTTGTGCCTGGCGGCCTCTTCCGCGACGTAGTCGAGGTTCTGGTCGTAGATGATGCGCTCCTGCCCCGACAGCGCGATGAAACGCTTTCCGCGCGCGCGCCCCACCAGCGTCAGTCCGACCTGCCGCGCCAGCTCGACGCCCCAGGCGGTGAAGCCGGAGCGCGAAACGAGAATGGGAATGCCCATCCGTACCGTCTTGATGATCATTTCGGAGGTAAGCCGGCCCGTGGTGTAGAGGATCTTGTCGGCGGGATCGACGCCATGGCGATAGAGCCAGCCGGCGATTTTGTCGACGGCGTTGTGGCGACCGACATCCTCGGTGTAGCAGACCGGCGTGCCCTGCGTGCACAGCACGCAGCCATGAATGGCGCCGGCTTCCAGATAGAGCGAGGGCATCGTGTTGATCGCGTGCGTCATCTGGTAGAGCCACGAGGTGCGCAGTTCCGCCTTCGGCAGGGCCACGCTTTCGACCGCCTCCAGGAGGTCGCCGAACGCCGTGCCTTGGGCGCAGCCGGATGTCTGCGTACGCTTCTTCAGCTTGGCTTCGAAATTGGTGTGGTGCTCGGTGCGCACGACGACGACCTGAAGGTCGTCGTGATACTCGACCTCGGTGACGACGTCGTCGTATTTCAGCATGTTCTGGTTCAAGAGATAGCCGAGCGCCAGATATTCCGGATAGTCGCCGATCGTCATCATGGTGACGATCTCCTGCGCGTTCAGATAGAGCGTCAGCGGCCGTTCCACCGGCACCCGGATTTTGACTGGGGCCCCGTTCTGGTCGGTCCCGGCAACGCGCTCGGTGAGCCGCGGATCCTCGGGATTCGGCACGATCAGGGGGGCGGGGACTTTTTCGATTTTCATCATAGCGCGGAGGTTAGCATGACAAGGGCCTCAAGCCGATATAAAGCATTTGGGACGATGAACAATGCGGCCAATGCCGTCATTGCGAGCGCAGCGAAGCAATCCATTTCGCGGCCAAGGAAGTATGGATTGCTTGGCGGTGCTCGCAATGACGGATAGACGGCCTCCGGAGAGTGGAATGAGAGTGATTGGCTTCGCGGGATGGAGCGGCGCCGGCAAGACCACCTTGCTGACGCGCGTGATCCCGCACCTGCTCAAGGACGGCTTGCGCGTGTCCGTGATCAAGCATGCCCATCACGCGTTCGACGTCGATGTGCCCGGCAAGGACTCCTGGCGGCATCGCGAGGCTGGCGCCGCTGAAGTAATGGTGTCCTCCAGCCAGCGCTGGGCGCTCATGCACGATTTGCGCGGCGCTCCCGAACCGCGATTGCCGGAATTGCTGGCGAAGATGTCGCGAGTCGATCTCGTCGTCGTCGAGGGCTTCAAGCGGGAACCGCATCGCAAGATCGAGGTCCATCGCGCCGCCAACGGCAAGCCGCTGCTGTTCCCCGATGATGCCGATGTGGTCGGCATCGCCAGCGATGTTCCGGTTGAAACCAGGCTTCCGACCGCCCATCTCGACGATATCGAGGCCGTGGCGGCGATGATGCTGCGGTCGGCGATCTCGATCGAAGACGTGCTGGCGAAATGCGAAGCTGAGGGCTGACCCGCGACATGGCGCAATTGTCCGACGATTGCTTTGCCTTCGGCGGGCCGATGATGTCGGTCGATGAAGCCGTGCGCTTGATTGCCGAGCGCGTGAGGCCAATCGGCGATAGCGAGGTCGTCACGCTGGTTCGTGCCGATGGCCGCGTTCTGGCGAAAGACGTCGCAGCGCCGCTGCCGCTGCCGCCATTTACCAATTCCGCCGTCGACGGCTATGCGGTGTCGAGCCGCGATTTGCCTGATACGAACGAGCAGTCGTTTCCGGTCACCGGGCGCGTGCAGGCCGGCAGTTCGGCGCAAGCACCGGTGCAGTCGCGCCAGGCGATGCGCATCTTCACGGGTGCGCCGATGCCCGACGGTGCCGATACGGTTTTCATGCAGGAAGACGTTCGCGTCGACGGCGACAAGGTGGTGCTGCCGGCAGGTCTCAAGCCCGGCGCCAATGTTCGCCCCGCCGGCGAGGATATTGCCGTGGGTCATGTGGCCCTGAAGGCCGGGCAGCGGCTGCGGCCGCAGGATATCGCGCTCGCGGCGGCCTTCGGGTTGACGCAGCTCGACGTCGTCAGGCGTCTGCGCGTTGCGGTGTTTTCCACCGGCAACGAACTGGCCTCGCCGGGCGATCCGCGCGCGGCGGCACAATTGTTCGATTCCAACCGCTTCATGCTGATGGCGATGCTGGCGCGGCTCGGCTGCGACGTCAGCGACCTCGGTATCCTCAGGGACGATTGCGCCGCGCTCGCGCAGGCGCTGCTTCGGGTCGCCGGCAGCCATGATCTGATCCTGACCACCGGCGGCGTTTCCACCGGCGAAGAGGATCACGTCAAGGCGAGTGTCGAGAGCGTCGGAAAACTGGTGCTGTGGCGGATGGCGATCAAGCCGGGCCGCCCTGTGGCGATGGGCATCATTGGCGGCACGCCGTTCATCGGATTGCCCGGTAATCCGGTGGCGAGCTTCGTAACCTTCGTGCACGTGGTGCGCCCAACGATCCTGGCGCTCTCGGGGGCACTGCCGGAGCCATTGGCTCCGATGCCGGTGCGCGCCGGCTTCGCTTACAAGAAGAAGATCGCGCGCCGCGAATATGTGCGGGTGAGCCTGCGCAAGGCCGCCGACGGAAGGCTCGAAGCCATCAAGTTCCCGCGCGAGGGCGCGGGGCTGCTGTCCTCGCTGGTGGATACCGCCGGCCTCGTCGAACTCGGCGAGGATGTCACGCTGGTCGAGCCGGGCCAGACGGTCGGCTTCCTGTCCTATGCCAGCCTGATCAACTGATCGGCGTTGACGTTGCAGTCTGCCCTCGCCATGTTCCTCCCATGACCACCACCAAACTCGATCTTGCCGGGCTCAAATGTCCGCTGCCGGCCCTCAAGACGCGCAAGGCGCTGAAATCCCTGACACCCGGCGACCGGCTGGAGGTGCTGTGCACCGATCCTCTCGCCGTGATCGATATTCCCAATCTCATTCGGGAGACCGGCGACATCGTCGAGATCACCGAACGCAGCGAGAGCCGGATCGTGTTCATGATTGAGAAATCGAATGGGGCGATAGAGATCGCTAATGATGCTGGCCGCTGACTGATCGGCTTGCGCTGCTGATCGATAGGCGTTCGCTATCGCAGCATGGGTTCGCTTTATTGATCTGCGCGATGTTTCCGGCGCACATTCGCTGCGCGTAGACCGAGACGGGCTTGCGCGGCCCGGTCCGGTAAATCCTTGGCGTAACCCTACAATTCTCTTGGCATCTGGCATGCCAAGAATTAAGCTGGCCCTCTGGGCAGGCAGCAACGAGATGTTCTCATGACGACGCACGACGTGCATCAGGTTCGGGCCTTCGAGCATCCCGGCGCGGGGCGGAAGCGGGCCAAGGCGACGCCGAAGGGCCGCCAGGTCGATCCCGCCGCCGCCCACGAGATCGAACTGCTGCTCGGCGATCGGTCGCGCCAGCGCGATCTCCTGATCGAGCATATGCATCTGATCCAGGACAAGTATCACCAGATCTCGGCGGCGCATCTGGCGGCGCTGGCCGACGAGATGAAGCTGTCGTTTGCGGAAGTGTTTGAGACCGCGACGTTCTACGCGCATTTCGACGTGGTGAAGGAGGGCGAGCCCGATATCGCACCCGTGACCATTCGCGTCTGTGACTCCCTGACCTGCGCCATGATGGGTGCGGAAGATTTGCTGCAGCAGTTGCAGAACAAGGCCGGCCCCGGCATCCGCGTGGTGCGCGCGCCCTGCGTCGGCCGCTGCGATACCGCGCCCGCCGCCGAAGTCGGCCATCATTTCGTCGACCATGCCACGGTGACCAGCGTGCTCGCCGCCGCCAAGGCCGGCGAGACCCACGCACACTTGCCCGACTACGTCGGCTTCAACGATTACGTCGCCGGCGGCGGTTACGCGCTGCTCAATCGCCTGCGCTCCGGCGCGCTGAGCCGCGAAGATTTGCTGAAATCGCTCGACGACGCCTCGCTGCGCGGCCTCGGTGGCGCGGGTTTCCCGACGGGGCGCAAATGGCGCGCGGTGCTCGGCGAGCCCGGCCCGCGGCTGATGGCGATCAATGGCGACGAAGGTGAGCCCGGCACGTTCAAGGATCGTTTCTATCTTGAGACCGACCCGCATCGCTTCCTCGAGGGCATGCTGATCGGCGCCCATGTGGTCGAGGCGACCGACGTCTACATCTATCTGCGCGACGAATATCCGGCCTCGCGCGAAATCCTCGAACGCGAGATCGCCTTGCTGCCGCCCGGCGGCCCCGTGCTGCACATGCGCCGCGGTGCCGGCGCTTACATCTGCGGCGAGGAATCCTCGCTGCTCGAAAGCATCGAGGGCAAGCGCGGTCTGCCGCGGCACAAGCCGCCATATCCGTTCCAGGTCGGCCTGTTCGGCCTGCCGACGCTGATCAACAATATCGAGACGCTGTGGTGGGTGCGCGACATCGTCGAGAAGGGCGCCGGCTGGTGGAAGGGCCACGGCCGCAACGACCGTCACGGTCTGCGCAGCTATTCGGTGTCGGGCCGCGTGAAGAATCCCGGCATGAAGCTGGCGCCGGCCGGCGTCACCGTCCGCGAACTGATCGACGAGTTCTGCGGCGGCATGGCCGACGGGCACAGGTTCTACGCCTATCTGCCGGGCGGCGCGTCCGGCGGTATCCTGCCGGCGGCGATGGACGACATCCCGCTCGATTTCGGCACGCTGGAGAAATACGGCTGCTTCATCGGTTCGGCCGCGGTCGTGATCCTGTCCGACAAGGACAGCGTGCGCGGCGCGGCGCTGAACTTGATGAAATTCTTCGAGGACGAAAGCTGCGGCCAATGCACGCCGTGCCGGGCCGGCACCCAGAAAGCGGCGATGCTGATGGAGAAGCCGGTGTGGGATCGCGAATTGCTCGATCAGCTCAGTGCGGCGATGCGCGACGCCTCGATCTGCGGGCTCGGCCAGGCGGCCTCGAACCCGCTGACATCTGTGATCAAATATTTCCCTGACGAGTTCAAGGAAGCGGCGGAATGACCAGCATCAAGTTCGAACTCGACGGCAAGCAGGTCGAGGCCAGCGCGGGCGAAACGATCTGGCAGGTCGCCAAGCGCCATGAGCGGGAAATTCCGCATCTGTGCTATTCGCCGGAGCCGGACTATCGCCCCGACGGCAATTGCCGCGCCTGCATGGTCGAGATCGAGGGCGAGCGCGTGCTGGCGGCGTCCTGCAAGCGCACGCCGACCGTCGGCATGAAGGTCAAGACCGAGAGTGCACGCGCCGTTGCCGCGCAGAAGATGGTGATGGAGCTCCTGGTCGCCGACCAGCCGGCGCGCGCCACCTCGCATGATCCGGATTCGAAATTCTGGCACTGGGCCGAAAAGGTCGAGGTCACTGAGAGTCGCTTCCCGGCCGCCGAGCGCTGGCAGGGCGACAGCAGTCATCCGGCCATGAGCGTCAATCTCGATGCCTGCATCCAGTGCGGCCTGTGCGTGCGCGCCTGCCGCGAGGTGCAGGTCAACGACGTCATCGGCATGGCCTATCGCAGCCACGAAGCCAAGATCGTGTTCGACTTCGACGATCCCATGGGTGAATCGACTTGCGTTGCCTGCGGCGAATGCGTGCAGGCGTGCCCGACCGGCGCGCTGATGCCGTCGGTGATGCTGGACGAGAACCAGACCCGCGTCACCTACGCGGACAAGAAGGTGGACTCGCTGTGCCCGTTCTGCGGCGTCGGTTGTCAGGTCACCTATCAGGTCAAGGACGCGAAAATCATCTACGCCGAGGGCCGCGATGGCCCGGCCAACCATAATCGGCTCTGCGTCAAGGGCCGCTTCGGATTCGACTACATCCATCACCCGCATCGCCTGACCAAGCCGCTGGTGCGGCTGCCGAACGCGAAAAAGGACGCCAACGACCAGGTCGATCCGGCCAATCCGTTCACGCATTTCCGCGAGGCCTCGTGGGAAGAGGCGCTGGACGTCGCCGCCAGGGGCCTCGTGAAGATTCGCGACGAAAAGGGCGTCAAGGCGCTGGCCGGGTTTGGCTCCGCAAAAGGATCGAACGAGGAAGCCTATCTGTTCCAGAAGCTGGTGCGCACCGGCTTCGGCTCCAACAATGTCGATCACTGCACGCGGCTGTGCCACGCCTCGTCGGTGGCAGCCTTGATGGAAGGCCTGAACTCCGGCGCGGTGTCGGCGCCGTTTGCCGCCGCCATGGACGCCGAGGTCATCATCGTGATCGGCGCCAATCCGACCGTGAACCACCCGGTTGCCGCGACCTACATCAAGAACGCGGCCAAGCGCGGCGCCAAGCTGATCGTGATGGATCCGCGCCGGCAATCGCTGTCGCGCCACGCCTGGAAGCATCTCCAGTTCAAGCCCGGCGCCGACGTCGCGATGCTCAACGCGATGTTGCACACCATCATTACCGAGGATCTGACCGACAAGCAGTACATCGCGGGCTACACCGAAGGCTTCGACGACCTTGCCGAGCGCATCAAGGATTTCCCGCCCGAGAAGATGGAAGCGATCTGCGGCATCCCCGCCGAGACGCTGAAGGAAGTGGCGCGGACCTATGCACGCTCACAAGCCTCGCTGATCTTCTGGGGCATGGGCGTCAGCCAGCATATTCACGGCACCGACAATGCGCGCTGCCTGATCGCGCTGGCGCTGACGACAGGCCAGATCGGCCGTCCCGGTACCGGCCTGCATCCGCTGCGCGGCCAGAACAACGTGCAGGGCGCGTCCGACGCCGGCCTGATCCCGATGTTCCTGCCGGACTACCAGCCGGTCGGCCGCACCGATTTGCGCCAGCCGTTTGAGAAGCTGTGGCACCAGGACCTCGATCCCGTCCGTGGCCTGACGGTGGTCGAGATCATGAACGCGATCCATGCCGGCGAAATCACCGGCATGTATATCGAGGGCGAAAACCCCGCGATGTCCGACCCCGATCTGCAACACGCCCGCGGCGCGCTGGCGACGCTGGATCATCTCGTGGTGCAGGACCTGTTCGTCACCGAGACCGCATTCCATGCCGACGTGATCCTGCCGGCCTCCGCATTCGCCGAAAAGTCCGGCACCTTCACCAAT